>JAPLGX010000308.1 GCA_026389925.1 Chloroflexota bacterium | reverse complement strand
TGCGCTGGTCGAGGGCGGCCTAGGCGAGGACGGATAAGACGGTGAATGGCAGCAGTGCCTCCTTGTAGGACCTGTCACTGGGAGATCATCTCATGAAGATCGCGGTAATTGGCAGCGGCAGCACCTACACCCCAGGCCTCGTCCTGCGATGGCTGGAAACGAAGCGCGATCGGATTCCCATCCAGGAGATCTGTCTCTACGACCTGGACCCGCAGCGCCTGGCGCTGGTCGGCAATTTCGTCCAGGCCATGGTGGAGCACGAGGCACCCGGGGTGCGGACCGTGCAGACGACCGACCTGGAGGCGGCCATCCGCGGCGCGCATTTCGTGGTGCTCCAGATTCGCGTGGGGCTCAACCGCCAGCGCCGGATCGACGAACACCTGTGTGTCGAGCACGGGTTTCTGGGACAGGAGACGACCGGGCCGGCAGGATTCTTGCTGGCCCTGCGCCAGATTCCACCCAGCCTGGAGATTGCGCGGGCGGTGCAGCGCCTCGCGCCCGAGGCTTGGCTGATCAGTGTGGCCAACCCGGCCGGGATCCTGGCGGAAGCGCTGATCCGGCACGGCCACGATCGGACGATCGGCATGTGCCACGGCGGGTTCTTCCCGCGCACGCGCATCGCCCGCCTGCTGGGGGTCGAGGAATCGCGCGTGGCCTTCGACTACGTCGGGCTCAACCACCTCGGCTGGGCGACCCGCATCTGGCTCGACGGCCGGCTCGTCCCGCCCGAGCGCATGCGCCAGATGGCGGCGGCGCTGTTTGAAACCTGGAACCGGACGGAGCTCAGCCTGCCGACCGAGTTTGCGGAGGATTTCTGCCCGCCGCTGGCTATCAGCTACTACCATGCCCACTACTTCATGCACGACGAAAGCGTGGCCGAGGCGCGGCGGCTGGGGAAGACCCGCGCCGACGCCGTGCTGCAGTTGGAGCAGGCCTGTCTTGACTACTATCGCACCCAGGTCGGTCGGCAATTCGTCCCTCCGCCCGAGCTGGGCCAGCGGGGCGGCACGCTGGAAGAGAAGCGCAAGGGGACTTACGGATGGCGGCGCTGCTCAGCAATCCCATCTGTCACATCCGCTACGCTGCCACCCGCGCGCTGCTGGACGACCTACTGGAGGCCAACCGCGAGTTCCTGCCGCAGTTCTCTATGGGCCCGGCCTGATGGGTGCATTCATCCGTGATGCGCGTTGGCGCATGACATTCCCGCGACAGACGCGATGGAGGTCGAGCGCGTGCCGACCCCGATGACGCTCATACGCCATTACATAGAAGAGTCGCCAGCGGTGACCGAGGCCTATCTCCTCGCGCCGCTGCAGCAGAGCGCGGAGGCTCTCGTCGCTCAGCTCCGCACGGGCCGGCCAGTGGTGGTGACCGGTTGCGGGACATCGTACCATTTGGCCTTGCTCGCGGCGCGCTACCTACAAGCCGTGGCTGGCCTGGAGGCATGGGCCGTGCCGTCTTTCGACCTGGCCTGGTCGCTGCCGTTCATGGCGCGGGACAAACTGGTGCTTGCGATCTCCCATTCGGGGGCCTCCAAGGCGACTCTCGACGCTGTGCACGAGGTGCGCCGCTTCGGGCCGCTCATCGCCGGGCTCTCAGCGAATGCCGCCACGCCACTGGCCAAGGCCTGCGACCTCTCGCTCACCTTTCCGGGCGGCTGGGAACACGCCTTGCCCAAGACGCGCATCTTCACCGCTGGGGCCGTCCAGCTTCTTCGGCTGGCGAACGAAGCGGCGGACGCGGGAAACGTCCCGGCGGCGCTGCCCGCCGCGGCCGAAATGCGGCGCGCCATGGACGAGGCGCTGGCGCACAATCGGCGTGAGCTGGCCCGCGCTGTCGAAGCCTGGAAGCGATATACCGTTTACGCTTTCGTGGGCGGTGGGCCAGCCTGGGCCGTGGCCTGTGAAATCGCGCTGAAGATGAGGGAAAACAACTACGCCTTTGCCGAGGGCTATGAGGCGGAGGAGATGACCCACGGGCGAACATCCTCATTTGAGCCCGATCGCCCGGTGGTTGGGTTCTACTTGCACGGGCCAAGCCTGCGGCGGGTGGCCGACTGCTTGGCCACAGCCAGCTACCTGGGCGCGCCGACGATGGCCGTCGTCGAGGAGGGCGTGCAGGGCGTGCCCGAGGCGGACTTCACCCTGCGCATCCCTCGCGCGCCCAGCGAATTCGCGGCGGCCATTCTTGCAGCCCTTCCCCTGCAGCTGTTCTCGCACGACATCTCGATCGCCCGCGGCATCGATCCCGATTCCATCCGCCTGGACGACCGCCATCACGCGTATGCCCAGGCGAGGTGGATCTTCCCCCCGGGCACTCACTAGGCGCGGAGGCTAAGGGCGCCTGGGCCGCACGCCAGGCGGCAGGGGCAGCGAGCGCAACAGCTGATCGAGGTGCTCGCGCATCTCGATCAGCGAGGCGAAGGAGGGCGAGGCGCCGGACCAGGTGACCGCTGGAAGATCGGGGTTGGGAATGATCACGCAGGTCATGCCGG
>JAPLGX010000174.1 GCA_026389925.1 Chloroflexota bacterium | reverse complement strand
GGTCTTGCCGGAGGCTGCCGGGCCGACAAGGTACTCGATGCTCATCGCCGGCTAGTGTCGCACAGGCATCATAGCAATCCGTCACCCGGGTTGGCGTTGGGCGACAGAACAATGCGCTGGACGGGCGCCCGTCCCGATCTTCGGATTCGGCTTGCAAGGCCGGCGTGCGACCCTGCGCATGCCCGCACCCTACGTGTTCCGCACGCGGGACTCGTGCGCATGCCGCTCGTGCGCGGTCAACTGTGAGGCGTCCTATGCCCTCTTCCGGATTGGCTGTCGAGGACGGATAGCCGCGGGCTACACGCCCTGCTGCGCTCTGCGCCGTTCGCGCCTTGCCAGGCGCTCCTCGCGCGCGCCGTCGCCGGCCGGCCGCTGCGCCGCGAGCCACGATGCGCAGTTCTCATCGTGGCCCATCATCACATCTGCCGCAAGGATCAGCTTGCGCAAGCTTTCCTCCAGCGGATTAGTGATAGCGCAGGTCATGCCCGCGCCGATGGCCATGGTGAGAAAGGCGCCGTTCAACATAACGCGATCCGGCAGGCCGAACGAGACGTTGGATGCCCCGCACACGGTGTTGACTCCGAGTTCCTCGCGCAGGCGGCGCACCAAGGCAAACAGCGAGACGCCGGCGGAGGCGATTGCGCCGATGGGCATGGCCAACGGATCGATGAGCACGTCCTCGCGCGGGATGCCGAACGCTTCCGCGCGCGCGATCTTCTGTGCCACAGCGAAACGCACTTGCGGGTCTTCCGAGATGCCTCCCTCGTCGTTGGCCACGCCGATCACCGCCGCGCCGTGTCTCTTCACCAGCGGTAGCACCGACTCCAGGCGGTCGCTCTCGCCGGTCACCGAATTGACCAGCGGTTTGCCGCGATAGGCGGCCAGCCCGGCTTCCAATGCCTTGACGACGGAGGAGTCGATGCACAGCGGCACGTCGACGGCCTCCTGGATGACGCGTATGGCCTCGGCCAGGATCGCCGGTTCATCGGCCAGCGGGATGCCCGCGTTGACATCCAGCACGCGCGCCCCGGCTTGAACCTGGGCAATCGCCTCCGCACGCACGCGTGAGAAATCGCCCGCTGCCATTTCCACCGCCAGCCGCGCGCAGTTGGTCGGGTTGATCCGTTCACCGATGACGACGAACGGCCGCGCGGGGCCGATGCGCACTTCGCGTGCCGGCGAACGAAGAATGGTTTCCATCAGGGCGCTCTTTGCTCCACTCGCCGCGCCGCCTCGGGCTCCGCCCGGCGCGGGAGCAGGCCGGCCTCCTCGATGATTTCGGCCACCAGCTCCTCCTGGCGATAGGCCATCACGTGCACTCCGTGAATGCCGGGCATCTCGCGCATCTCGCGGATGATCTCGACGCACAGGCGCTTGCCCTCCTCGCGCTGGCGGTCGGCCGGCACGGCGCGCAGCCGGCGCACCGCATCATCCGGCACCACGACTCCCGGCACATGGCTGCGCATCCACTCAGCGGTCTTGGCCGAGCGCAGCGGGCCTAC
>JAPLGX010000168.1 GCA_026389925.1 Chloroflexota bacterium | reverse complement strand
GCCTGCCGACGGGCCGCAATTGCGTTGAGTTCGTAGCGAACGAGGGCGATGGCTCCACGATCGTATAGCCGCAACGTGCCGGTCTGTAGGAGTCGCTGGAGTAAGGCCCGCCGTCCACGTCGAATAAGGGCTTCGCGGTGTTCGGCCAACAAGTCATGGGCTTGTGCCTTCATCGCCTCGCCCGTGGCGGGTCTAGCCACGCGATGCGTGAAGCGTTCGAGGAGGGAGCGCTGCGCATGCTGGTGCTGGCCGAGCGCCCGCCGAGTGCGTGATCAGCGGGCGATATCTTCGACGTAATCCACCGCACCCTGACAGGCCGGGTCGAGATAGGGAATGACCGAGGCCCACACCAGGGGTTTGCGCAGCCGCCAGGCCTCTTGCAGGGCTTCGGAGAGGCACCCCGGCCCGGCATTGTAGTTGACCAGCGTGAAGCGCCACAGGTCTTCATAAGTCGAAACGATCGAGGGCAGGCTGCGCGTCGTATTGCGCACGATGCGGTCCGTCTGCTCGCAACTTGCCATCAGCGTTTCCGCGAAAACCCCCACGCTGAAGTTCACCTGCGAAAGATCAATCCCCATGGCGCACGTCTCACACTCCGCATCGGCCTGGCTCACCAGCGCCCCGCGCAGCGTGGCGCGCTCGGCCGCTTCCAGGTTGGCGTAGCCGCGATCGCAGATCGTGGATTGCAGCACCAGCGGGCAAAACTGGCGATAGAACGAGTCGTTCCACAAGAGGGTGATGTCGGCCCCGTTCTCGGTGAGCTGCCCGAGCCCCACCTCTTCTGCCGTGCGGTAGATGCCCGGCCAGAACTGACTCTCACGGGCAAACAAGTTTTTCATCAGCATCGCCGGCACGCCGGAGGTTTCGGCGGCTTGCAGAATGACCTCGTCGAACCGGTTCTGCCACTCGTCCACCAACGGCCTGGCCTTCTCCAGGCCGCAGGTGTCCGCGACGCCTCCGGACTGCAACCCGCCGGAAGGGCACTCGCTCACATCCACGAGTCCCTGGCCAATGAGCACTCCCGCGAGGAAGGCGTAGGGTTCGCTTGAGGCCAGCGCGGCCGCCTCCCGCGGAGAAGTGAGCCACTCTGCCGGCCCGCCGACCGGCGCGAAGGTCTCCCACACCTGCGAACAGCTGGCCAGTGGCGCGCCCTTCCACTGGGTGCTGAGCACGTCCACAAACCAGGTATCGGCTTCGGGGATGTGCCCGGGCGAGTAGATCAGACGCACCTGGGCTTTGTATTTGTCGCTACTGTCGCCGTAGGTGGAGTTGGCCCAGAACTCGACGGCCACCCCGCGCTCGGTGGTGAGCGTCATCGGCAGGTCGCACATATCGCCCTGGCAGCTGAAGGGCACGTTGTTGTACTTGCCTTGTATGCTCAGTATGGATTCATTGGGCAGAGGCTCCTGCGCCGTCAGGCGCAGGCTGGGCACCTGCTCGCACGCCAGACCCGGCGGACCGGAGGGGCAACCTTCCAGGCTGACCCACACCGTGGGTTCAGGCAGGTCGACGGTCACTTCGCGCTCATCGGGAGTGGCGGCTTGCCACTGAAGATACAACCCGGGGCACAGTGCCGGGTCTTCCCCCTCCGCGGCGGCAGGGCAGGCCCGGCTGGCTTTCCAGGTGGTGAAGGTCTCCTCGCCACAGGTCGTGTAGATTTCGGCACCCGTCGGCAGGCCCTCGTGGTCGACCGACAAACGGCAGACCACTTCGTTGTTCAACCAGCGGTTGAGCCACCAGTCGTTGCGAACATACGACACGAGGATTGTTGTCTGGCGGCGCGGGCCGGGGGTGGGCGTGGCCACGGCCGCCTGCGAGGCCCGCGGTGCGATCGTCGCAGGGCCGGCCGCGAGGAGGAAGAATGCAATGAAGAGCAGAAGGTACGGTGCGAGCCTGCGCATCTTTGTGGCTACCACGATATCACCGGCGTTCGCCCACTGCAATAGCCCGAACGGCGCGCAAGAAACCCGTACTTCCAGAGCTGTGCCTCTCAGCCGCCGCAGGGCTGGAGATCTGCGCGCCGCGCCGGTCATCCACTCCAGCCGATCTCGGGGGCGTGCCTTACCTGCAGCCGCCTGGCTCGGCTGCAGGTTAAATGCCAGAGGCGCGGAGCATGGGGTGCAAACCCAGTGGGCCTGCCGAGCCTCGGCCCGCAGCGCATTACGCCCTGCCCTGGCTCTCCTCGCCCAGGCGCGTGAAGAATTCACGGAGGACCTGCAACCGCTCGCGGCCCAGGGCTTTTGCAGACTCAGTATTCAGTCGTTCCGGAATGCGCGCGAGTTTAAATTCAAACTCGTGATGGGCACTGTGCACTTCGCCCGGCTCTAGCCCATCGCCCCGGCGGAAGCGCGCCGAGGGCTCGCGGTGGAACGGATTCCCGTGCAGCGCCGCGAAGGCAATGGCCCGCGCCGCACCCACGGCACCGATCGCGTCCAGTTTGTCGGCGTCGTAGACGACCTTGGCCTCGAGCGACTTCTCGGCCTGAGTGGTTTCGCGGAAGCGGTGAGCGAGGATGCAATCCACGACACGCTCGACTCGCGCCGCCTCCCAGCCCTCGGCCGTCAGTACCTGGCGCGCGAAATCCGCCGATCGTTCGTGGTGGCCGGAGCGGGCGCGCGTGGCGTCGTTCTCCCCCAATGCTGCATCGTGGAGCAACACAGCGGCTCGCACGATGGGGAGGTCGGCCCCCTCCGCCTGTGCGATTCGTTCGGCCAGCGCGAGTACGCGGAGAACATGATCGAAATCGTGCACGGCATCCGCGCCGCGGTACCACTCCCGGGCCTGTTCGAGGGTGGGCACCTCAGCCGCCTGCCCGGTGGGCGACGACCACGGCCAGCGCCTGACCGCCCGCGTGGGAAAGGCTGAGAGCCCACTCGTTGAGCCCCAAGGTCTCCGCCAGCCGCGCGGCTTCGCCATAGAGAAGAAGGCTCGGCTCGCCCTGCGGCCCGCGCCGCACCTCGATATCGCGCCAGCCGACGCGCGTCATGAGGCCCACGCCCAACGCCTTGGAGGCCGCCTCTTTGGCGGCGATGCGCACCGCCAAGGACTCCGTGCGCCCGCGGCAGTCTTCGATCTCACGCGGGGTCAGAACGCGCGCGAGGAAGCGCTCGCCCCAGCGCTGGCGGGCGCGAGCCACCCGATCGCACGGCAAGAGGTCTGCGCCCACTCTCAGCACAGCGCAAGGCTCCTTGGCATGGCTCAGGGCTGAGGCTCGCCGAGCGGGCCGGCAATGCCGATCGCCAAACGATCGGGGTGCAGGTAGCGGCGCGCCGTCTCGAGGATATCTTCGCGGGTGACCGCCGCCACCAGCCCGGGGAAGCGCTGGTAATACTCCAGGCCCAAGTTGTAGAGCTCGATGTTCATCAACGCTGCCGCCAGGCCTTCGTTCGATTCGAGTTGCAGCGGCAGCCGCCCGATCAGGCTGGCCTGGTTATCAGTCAATTCGACCGCTGTCACTTTGGTCTGCACAAAACGGCCGATCTCGCGCCGGATGAGTTCCAGCGCGCGCTCGATATTGCGCGGGTTGACCCCGGCAATGGCCATCCACGGGCCGGGGCCCAGACCGCCGGCCAGGCTGCTGAAGGCATAGTAGGCCAGGCCTTCGTCTTCGCGAACCGCCTCGCCAATTCGCCCGAAGGTCCCGAAGCGTCCAAGGATGTTGTTGCCGATGAGCGCCGGAAAGAAGTCTGCCGAGGCGCGCGCCGGGCCGGGCACGCCCAGCACCAGGTCGGCCTGCGTCTTCCCGGGCAGCGACACACGCCGTTCCACAAGCTGCTGCAGGCGCGGCGCCGCGGGCAGCGCCGCGCGCACCGGCTGGGTGGGGTTGTGCCAATCGGCAAAGTATTTCTCGATCATCGCCAGCGCACGCCCGCTGTGCACTGCCCCGGCCACCGTCAGAATCATGCCGCGCGGCCCATAGGCCCCGCTGTGGAATTGAACGATCTCCTCGCGGGTGATGGATTGGATGGTCTCCGGCGTGCCTTCTTCATCGTGCGCGTACGGGTGGCCGTCGTAGGCCAGCTCCGCGAAGGCCAGCTGCGCGCGATCGCCTGTGTCTTCCTGACGGATGGCCAAGTGCGTCAGGTATTCGCCGCGCAGTCTTTCGACTTGCTCGGCGGGAAAGCTTGGCCGGCGCAGCGCCTCCGCGGCCAGGCTGGTCAAGCTGCCGAAGTCTTCCGCCAAGCCGTGGGCGTAGAACGTGGTGGTGTGCATGCCCGAGCCGAAGGCCAGCGAGGCGCCCACCGACTCGAGGGCATCATAGATCTCGTGGAAGCTGCGCGGCTGGGTGCCGCGCATCAGGCACGACGAGGTCAGGCCAGCCAAGCCGGCTTTGGCCGAGGTTTCGTCGAGGCCCCCGACTTCCAGCGAGCCCTGGATCACCACCGACGGGCTGAGGAAGTTCTCGCGGATAAGGACCGTGATGCCGTTCTCGAGTTCGTGGCGCTCGACGCTCGCCGCCCCGGGCAGGGTGTTCGGGTCGAGACGAGGCAGGTCCACGCGACGCGCGCGGGCGCGCGGCTTAGGGCGCGATGCCCGGCGGGCAGTCTTGCGAGGGTGCACGCGGGAGCGGGATTTGGGCATGGCGGTTCTCCGGGAGCGGCCGGGCGATCAGCCGCCCGCGCCCTCCTGAGTCGGCAGATAGAAGCCCACCGTGCGATTGCGCCGCGCCAGGTACTTGCGCGCTGCGTGCTGCACGTCGTCGGCCGTGACCGCGTCGAGCTTCTCGATGTAGTTTTCGAACCAATCGTAGGAGGCGAAGATCTCGGCGTAGCCCATCCAGAAAGCCTGGTTGGTCACGGTCTCGCTGCCATAGGCGAAAATGGCGCGCGCCTGCTTAGCGGCACGCTTGAGCTCGGCCTCCGACACAGGATCGTCCATCACCCGGCGCACTTCGCCGTCCAGTGCGGCCAACACCTGCTCGGGCGTCTTACCGTGGCGCACCGTGGCTGCGATCGAATACAGATATGGGTCGATGGTAGCCGCCATGCCGCCAATGACGGAGGCCGCCAGCTCAGTTTCGACCAACGCCCGATACAGGCGCGAGGTCTTGTTTGAGATGCCGACGCCGAAAAGGTTGAAGTTGCTCGGGCCGGAGAGCACGCTGTCGAGCACGATGAGCGGGAAGAACTCCGGGTCGGAGGCCGGCGGAACGTGATAGGCCGCCTCGACGTAGCCCGTCTCACCGGGGCCCTCGACTGACACGCGCCGCTCGCCGCGCTGGGCGGGTTCGGGGCGGGTGGTTTGCGGCGGCGCGGCCGCCGGCGGCAGGTTCCCGTACAACTCGCGGATGCGCGCCAGCAACGGCCGCCACTGGAAATCGCCGGCCACGGCCAGGATGGCATTGTTGGGGATGTAGTAGCGGCGATAGTGGGAGAACAGGTCCTCGCGCGTCATCGAGGCCAGGTCGGCCACGTCGCCGATGACCTCGTGGTGATAGGAGTGCACACGAAACGCGGCGGCCTGCACCTCTTCGGAGAGGCGGAATGTGGGTTCGTTCTCGTTGCCCTGCCGCTCGGAGATGATCACCGTGCGTTCGGAGGTCACGTCCTTGTTGGCGAACAGGCTCTGGGTCATGCGGTCGGCTTCCAGGCACAACGCCAGGTCCACCCGGTCGGAGGGCAGCGTCTCGAAGTAGGCCGTCCAATCGAGCCAGGTCATGGCGTTCCACATGCCGCCTTCGCGCGAGATGGCGCGGTCGAGACGCCCCGGCGGAGAGCTGGGGGTGCCCTTGAATTGCATGTGCTCGACCCAATGCGAGACCCCCGTCTGACCGGCGCGTTCATTGCGCGAGCCGACGCGGTACCAGATCCACACACTGGTGATGGGGGCGGTGTGAATCTCTTTCAGCAACACCTGCAAACCGTTGCGCAGGCGCGCGCGGTGCACACGCCCGCTGCTCATCGGCGTTTCTCCCCGGGAGCCGCTGCGGCCGCCGCGGGCTGGGCCTCGAGCGAATCGTTGTAGCCGCGGCCCACCCCCCGGTAGTGGAAACCGGCCTGGCGCATCTCACCGGCATCGTAGATATTGCGGCCGTCCACGATGTTCGGCGCGCGCATGGCCCGGCGCAACCGGGGCAGGTCCAGGTTGCGAAACTCATTCCATTCGGTGCACACGACCAGCGCCTGGCAGCCTTCGGCCAGCGCATAGGGGTCGGGTTTCATCTCGATGCTTGGGGCCAGGCGCGCCGTGCCTTCCATGGCCACCGGGTCGTAGGCGCGCACCTTTGCTCCGCGCTCCTGCAAAAGGCGCGCGATCGAGAGTGCCGGCGCATCACGAATGTCATCGGTGTTGGGCTTGAAGGCCAGCCCCAGCAGGCCAATCGTCGCCCTGTGCAGTTCGCCCACCAGCTCGGCCACCCGGTCGACGATCAGCCGGCGGCGATCGTCATTGATCTCCATCACCGCCGCCAGCAGGTGCGGGTTGCGCCCCTGCACTTGGGCCATAAAGGTGAGCGCCTTCACGTCTTTGGGGAAGCACGAGCCGCCGTAGCCCAGGCCGGCGTCCAGGAAGTGGCGTCCGATGCGCGGATCGTAGCCCATCCCGGCCGCCACCTCCTTGACATCCGCCCCGAGCGCCTCGCAGATGTTCGCAATCTCGTTGATGAAGGATATCTTGGTGGCCAGGAATGCATTCGAGGCGTATTTGATCATTTCAGCGGTGCGCAGGTCGGTGATCACGATGGGCGCGCGCAGCGGCAGGTGCAGCTGCGCCACCTTGCTCGCGGCCTCACGATCAAGCGAGCCGAGCACGGTGCGCGCGGGATTCTGAAAATCGAAAATGGCCGAGCCCTCGCGCAGGAATTCTGGGCAGGATACCACTGCGAAGGCGATCGGTTCCGGCTGGTGGGCACGGATGATATCCGCGACCCAGTCGCCCGTGCCGACCGGCACGGTCGATTTGTTGATGACGACTAGCGGATGCTTCATCGCCCGGGCGATCGCCTCGGCCGCGGCCCGCACGTACTGCAGGTCCGCCTCGCCGTCTACGCCCTCCGGCGTGCCCACCGCGATGAACGCAAACTCGGCTGCCTGCAGCGCCTCCTCATAGGAGGTGGTAAAGGTCAATCGCCCGGCGCCCACGTTGCGCCGCACCACTTCCTCCAGCCCAGGCTCGAAGATAGGCAGGATGCCCTGGCGCAGGTGGTCGATGCGTTCCTGGTTGATATCTAACGCGCTGACGCGGTTGCCCAGATCGGCGAAGCCGGCGGCGGTGACGAGCCCGACGTAGCCCACGCCGATGACGCAGATGTTTTTCACGCGCACGCCTCCAGGGGAAGAAGCTTCAAAAGGCTCACAGGCGGGGAAGTGGAGGGATGATACCACAAGTGATTCGCGCTTGTGCGCGCTCGACGGCCGCCGCCGACCGCACGGCCCTTGCACAAGGCACGTCCGCCTGCGGCGCGGGTATGTCTACTTATCAGGTAGCTAAAGGTCACTCCCCGTCTGTGACCTCCGTCACTTGAGAAGGGCCAACCCCCAGGAATACACTTCATCCAGACAATAATTATCCGCAAACCCTCCTGGGGCACTCTATGGAAATCACTCGGCAAGCAGACTACGCAATTCGGGCCATCCTTTTCCTGTCGGAGAAGGAAGGCAACGGCCGCTCACCCACAAACGTCATTGCGCGCGAGAAGCACATCCCGCCCTCGTTTCTGGCGAAGATCATCTCGCAGCTCTCGGTGGCCGGGCTGGTGCAAACCTCGCGCGGCGCGCGCGGCGGCGTGACCCTGGCGCGTCCCTCCAATCAGATCAACCTGCTGGAGGTGGTTGAGGCCATTGACGGACCGATCCAGATCAACGAATGTGCCCTCGACCGCGAGGCCTGTCCGTTTGGGAAGGATTGCGCCGTCGCCCCCCTGTGGAGCGATTTGCAGGAGGAGATGGTGACGCGCCTGCGCACCGCGACCTTCGCCACGCTCGTCCGCAGCAACGGCAAACCGGCCTCCAGCAACTAGGCTGGGTTACGGCACCGCCCGAACATCCCCCAGGGCTATGTGGTGATTCCCGCGCCGCGGCCAAATATGGCTGCGGCGCGCTGTTATCCGGCCGCAAGCTCAGCGCCCGATTCACCCCCGGGCGACTTGTGGTAGACTCATTGCGACTTCCCGACCCGAGGCGATATATCCACTGGGTTTATCGGGCTTCATCGGACGAGTGCTCGGCCAGGCAGGCGAGCCGAGGGCCACGGGGAGGACCCACCATGACTGGAACACCTGTAGATCGGGAGTGGGTGTACGCGCTCGACGACGGCAGAATCGTGGTCGAATGGGGCGAAGGAACCCTGCAGGACATCATGAGCGGGGACTTTCTGCCGCAGGGTGAATTCGGCCACGAGTTACTCAACCACGAGTTGGACAATCTGCGCGTGGCCGGCTACATCGAGGATTTCGACTCACGCAAGGTGTATTTGCGCCCCCTGCCGGAGCGCAAGCGCAAAATGCTGGATTGAGCCACGCCGCGTTTGAGCACGCCCCCTGTCTTACTTCGCCCCGCAACTCCATCGCGCGTCACGCCCGCCGGCCCTTGACTCTCATTCGGAAACCAATTCCCGCGATCGCTCACGGCCCCATAGGCCTCGCGCCGCGAGCCGACCTCAGCGAGGTGGACCATGGACGTAGCTCTCGCCATCCGCCAGAAGCGTGCCATCCGCACATTCGCAGCCAAGCCCATCCGCGATGATGATGCACGCAGGATCCTGGATGCCGGCCGCCGGGCGCAGTCGTCCAAGAACACCCAGCCCTGGCATTTCGTCGCGGTGCGCGAACGGACGACGCTGCAAGCGCTGACCGCGGCTGGCCCGTTCGCCGGGCACGTGGCCGGCGCAGCGATGGCCGTCGTAATCGCCACGCCCGACCCGGCCCAGCGCTGGACGATCCCCTTCGATGCCGGGCAGGCGGCGGCCTACATGCAACTCGCGGCATGGGAGCTGGGCATCGGCTCGTGCCTGGTCGCCGTTTATGAGCCGGAGGCCGTGCGGGCGCTGCTCGGAATTCCGGCGGAACTGCATCCCTACGCGGCGCTCTCATTCGGCTATCCCGGCGACTTGGCAAGCCTGGCGCGCCCGCCGCGCGCCTCCGGGCGACGGCCCGCAACCGAGGTCGTCCATTGGGAACACTGGTAACTAGTCCGCGCGCACAGCGGAACAAGGAGGAAGGCATGCCCGCCACCGTTCGCGCACCTCGCGGTTCCACGCTCTCCTGCAAAGGCTGGCTCCAGGAAGCCGCCCTGCGCATGTTGATGAACAACCTCGACCCAGAGGTGGCCGAACGCCCGGCGGACCTGGTGGTGTACGGCGGCCGCGGCCAGGCGGCGCGCAACTGGGCCTGCTACGAGGCCATCGTGCGCGCGCTGCGCGAATTGGAGGATGACGAGACGCTGCTCGTGCAATCGGGAAAGCCCGTGGCGGTCTTCCGCACGCACCGCGATGCGCCGCGTGTGCTCATCGCCAATTCGAACCTGGTGCCTCACTGGGCGACGCAGGCCCACTTCGATGAACTGGCCGCCAAGGGGCTGATGATGTTCGGCCAGATGACAGCCGGCTCGTGGATCTACATCGGGACGCAGGGCATCCTGCAGGGCAC
>JAPLGX010000317.1 GCA_026389925.1 Chloroflexota bacterium | reverse complement strand
CCGATTCCGGGTCGACAGTCATCTTCATCACGCATGAGATGGACCTGGTGGCGCAGTTCGCACGGCGGGTCCTGGTGATGCACGCCGGAAGGACGCTGATCGACGGCTCGCCGGCGAAGGTATTCTCGGATCTGCCGGTCCTGGGACAAGCCTCACTCTCGCAGCCCGACATCTTCGGACTGGCGTGGTTGCTGGGATGGAGGGGGTTGTCCTCCCTGCGCACGCCAACGGACTTGGCGGACCTGATTGCCGCTTCGATGTAGCCACGATGGCTCTCTTCGTCTACACGCAACGCAACACGCTGCTCCACAGGCTGCACCCTGCCGCGAAGGCGGTCTGGGTGATTGCGATGGGGCTGATCCTCTCGATCTATTTCGATCCACTGCCGCTGGTCATCTTGTTCTTGGTCAACCTGCCCTTCTTTCTTCTGGGGAAGCTCCCCTGGCGAAGTTGGGCGAAGCCGTTCAGTTATGTGTTCCTGCTGGGTCTGGTTGGGTATTTCATTATGAGCCTGTGGCTGGCCCGACCGGGGGTGTTTACGCGCTATCCGGACCTGGTGGGCATAACCCTGTGGCGGATTGCCGGAGAGCGCTTCTTTCTGGGGCCAATGGCCGTCACGGTCGGGGGGCTCATGTACACGGCGGGGCAGGCGCTACGAAGCCTCACCCTCGTATTGATAATCGCCGTATTCGTGTACAGCACGCGCCCGAACGACCTCGTATACCTGCTGAGCAAGGCGCGCCTGCCTCCGAAGCTCGTTTTCATCGTGATGGTGGCCTACCGCTTCTTCCCCCACATCTTCAAGAAGCTCTCCATCGTGGTGGCCGCTCAGAGACTCCGCGGGTGGGAGCTGACATTCGGCAACCCGATGAAGATGGCACGCGAGTTCCTCCCGATTACCATCCCGGTCTTGACCGAGACTGTCCGGCTGGCGGACTACACCACCCGCGCGGTCGAATCCAGGGCCTATGGGACCAGCCGTTTCACGCTGCACCACGAATTGAAGATGACCAGGGTTGACTGGCTGTTTTCCTTCTTCTGGATCTTGTTGATGACCGCTTTCTTGTGGGTGTACTTCGGGTTTGGGGTCGGGCCACTATAAAGGGAGGGTGCCGTGCAGAAGGTAATCGACCTGGGGCTTGAGCCGCCGGCTTCGACCGATGAAATCGCACGGAAGATCAGAAGCGTCTTTCTCGAGAAGGAAGCCCAGGGGATGGCGAACTACCGGCGCATCTTCGGGCCGCGCTGGGCCGCCGCCATGGGGACAAGTCTGGAGGAGATCGACGCCAAACGACGGGAGTTGACGGAGGCGCAGTTCCTCTCGCTTCTCGACTCCGTTGCGCAGATGCTCACCGTCTCGCCGGAGGCGTTTGTCAAGGAGCTCGATGCGGCCGGCATCGAGTGGGGTCTAGTGGATACGGACAACGTCGACAAGACGGCGGCGTTTGTGCGTCGCTGGCCGGAGCGGTTCAAAGGCATGGCGCTCCTCAACCCCTTTCAGGGGATGAAGGCCGTCAGGGAATTGGAGAGAGCAGTAAGGGAGCTCGGGATGGTGGCGCTGTACGCCTCCCCCTTCGACTGGAAGATCAGAGCCAGCGACCCGCTCTTCTTTCCCCTCTACGCCAAGGCCGCGGAACTGGGCATCCCGGTGTTCATCTACACGGCGATGAACTACAACACGGAACTGCCGATGGATATCGCCCGCCCGCTGCATCTGGATGCGGTGGCGATGGCCTTCCCGGATCTGAAGATCGTGGCCGACTGCGGCGGTTGGCCCTGGGTGCCGGAGTTGGTTGGGCTGGCACGGCGGCACCGGAATGTCTACATCAATACCAGCTCGCACCGCCCGAAACATCTGGCGACTCCCGGCTCCGGATGGGAGATGTTGATGCAGTTCGGCAATACGCTGCTGCAAGACCAGGTCGTCTTTGCCTCGGGCGCGGGCGATTTGGGCCTGCC
>JAPLGX010000340.1 GCA_026389925.1 Chloroflexota bacterium | reverse complement strand
CCTGTGGTCGCCTATCACCTCCACGCGCCTGCGGCCGGGCGAAGGCATCATCGGGCGTGTCATCCAGATGGGCCAGCCGATGATCACCGACGACATGGGGACGATGGCCGGATACTCCTGGCCGCCCGGGTTGGGAGCGATGCCCAGGGCCCTGGCTGCGATCCCGCTCGTGGCCCAGGGGTCGACCATTGGCGCTCTGTGGGCCGGGAACGACGATGGCTTCTCAGAGTCGCAGGTGCGCATTCTTATGGCGGTGGGCGACATTGCGGCGAACGCGATTCACCGCGCGACGCTGCACGAGCAAACCGAACAGCGCCTGCAGCGGCTGATGGCGTTGCATTCGATCGAGATGGCCATCAGCGCCTCCACCGATCTGCGTGTGAGCCTGGAAATCCTCCTCAACCAAGTGACGACGATCTTGGGCGTGAGCGCCGCGGACGTCTTGTTGCTGGATTCTCACAGTCAGAGCCTGCACTACGCCGCAGGCAACGGGTTCCGCGGGGCAAACATGGCCAAGACGCGCGTGCGCTTGGGCGAAGGCCTGGCCGGGCGGGCCGTGCTCGATCGCATGCTCGTCCAGGTGGCCGATTTGAGCGCCACGTCTTCGCCCTCCGATGGCCCGCGCCGATTCACACGCGCGGCGCTCATCGTGGGCGAAGGGTTCCAGGCGTACTTCGCGGTGCCACTGGTCGCCAAAGGCCAGGCCCTGGGTGTCCTGGAAATCTTCCACCGCGCCGCGCTTGACCCCGATCCGGAATGGATCGAGTTCCTGCAGACCCTCGCCGGACAGGCCGCCTTGGCGCTCGATAACGCGGCGCTATTCGAAAAGCTGCAGCGCACCAACGTCGACCTCGTGCTGGCTTACGATGCGACTCTGGAGGGGTGGTCAAAAGCGCTGGACTTGCGCGATCGCGAGACCGAAGGCCACACGCAGCGCGTCAGCGAACTCGCCATGCGTCTCTCGCGCGCCATGGGCGTCAGCGAGAGCCAGTTGGAGCAGATACGCCGCGGCGCACTTATTCACGACATCGGCAAGATGGGCATTCCCGACAGCATCCTGCTCAAGCCCGGGCCGTTGACCGAGGATGAATGGGCCATCATGCGCCGCCACCCAACCCTGGCCTACGATTTTCTCGCCTCGATTGCCTTCTTGCGCCAGGCGCTCGATATCCCCTATGCCCATCACGAGCGCTGGGATGGAAGTGGTTACCCGCGCATGCTGAAGGGCGATCAGATTCCGCTGGCGGCCCGCATCTTCGCGGTGATCGACGTCTACGATGCGCTCTGCTCCGACCGTCCCTACCGGCCGGCGTGGCCGGAAACCAAAGCCCGCGAATACATTCGCGAGCAATCCGGCAAGTATTTCGACCCCAAGGTCGTGGACGCCTTCCTCGGACTCAAGCTCTAAGACGTGCCGTCGGCTGGCCGAATCCTTGCGGAGCCCGCAAGCCACGGGCGATAATCCGCACGCGGCCGGACACCAAGCGCGCACTGCTTGACGTGCACGGCATTCCCGACATACAATCTGTGGGAGGGCTCGCGAGTTGCCCATTCAG
>JAPLGX010000393.1 GCA_026389925.1 Chloroflexota bacterium | reverse complement strand
CGTGCGCCAGGCGGGCGGCGTGCCGTTGGCCTTCCTGGCATTTGACGATGTGTCTCGACCTCTTGACCTCGATGAGGCCGCAGGTGAGGTGCGCCGCGCGCGCGAGCAGGGCTGGCTGGTCGTGGTCTCGATCCATTGGGGTCGTGAGTATCTCAGCCTGCCGGATGCTCGCCAGGAGGCACTGGCGCGCGCGCTGGCCGACGCGGGCGCCAGTGTGATCTGGGGTCATCACCCGCATGTCGTCCAATCCGTGGGATGGCTGCAGGGCGGTTCGCTGCCGTACCCAACCCTGGTTGCCTACAGCCTGGGCAACGTGCTCTTCGATCAGGCCGGGCCGCCCGATACCCGGCGCGGCGCGGCGCTGGGCCTCACGCTCGGCAGCGGCGGCGCCCATGAGGTGCAGGCCTATGCCTTTGTCATTGATCCGTCCCGTCTCGCACTTCGATCGGCCGACCCCGCGGTGCGCCTCGCGCTTGAGCAACGTCTCGGGCCCGCCGTAAGCGTAGTACGCTGAGGAGGGACTGCTCGGTCAGAGCCGCAGCCGTCGTCTTGCGGCGCGGCGACGGCGCGAATATACTCGGCCTGGCTGCGCACGCGGGGCCTGCGAGGAGAGGGCGAAGGTGGGTGGTTCGCGAGCCAGGTTGCTGGCTGCCTTCGAAGGTGTCTGTGAGGTCGAGGAGGGTATCCTCGCCTCGCAGGCCGGCGATGCCTCTCAGGCCTCGAACATGTGGTCGGGCCTGGCCCGAGCCAACCCCATTTCCGCGGCGGCCGCCTCGTCCTCCTCGGATCCTTTCGTCAAGTACCCCACCTGGATCACTGAGTACATCAATCCGCGGGATGAGTTGGCGCTGGATGCGGGCTGCGGCTACGGCCGGGTGAGCATCCCGCTGCTGGAGAGGTTTGGCAACCTGGCGCTGGCCGGGGTTGATGTCTCCTATGTCATGCTGCGCGAATACCTGCGGCTGGCGCGCGATCACCAGGTGGGGGATCGGCTTGTGTTGTACTGCGGCGGGTTGGGACACCTGCCGCTGCGTGAAGGTTCATTTGATTGCGCGATCAGCGCGGCCGTGCTGCTGCACTTGCCGCGCGACGAAACCCGGCGAGTCCTTAGCGAGCTCTACCGGGTGCTCCGTCCCGGCGGTCGGATCATCCTGGCCTCCTGCTTCCCCAACCTGGCCAACCCCGAAGGCATGCAGTGCTGGCTCTATGAACACCTGCTGCGGGATTCGTCACGCAATGGCCCGGTGCGGGCCTACACTCGAACGCAGGTGCAGCGGCTCTTCGAGGGATGGCGCGAGGTGCAGATTATCGAGCATGGGGCGACGGTGTTGCCTCGCCAGGTGTTCGGCGTTGTGCTACCTGCCGGGAGCGCAATTCGTGAACTCAATCAATGCCTCGATGGGCGTCTCCCGGAATGGATGATGCGCAAGGGACTCCTGCTCTCGCAGCATGATGTGGTGGCGAGCAAATGAGACCGGCCCGAGGCCGCGGATAGGCGGCCGTCGGCCCGAATCTGCGGGGCCTGCAAGCATGCGCTTGCAGGCCCCGCGGTTTGTGCGGCGGCGCATTCTCGGTTCTGCAGGTTGGCGCGCCACGGTAGTTCATCATGGGCGAAAGAGTGACACCCCTCCCGTTACTTGGACATGCGGATCAGTTTGCCACGCGCGGTGGGCATACTGGCGCAAACCGGCGGACACCCAACATTCGGACAGGTGGAGCGATTGAAGTGCAACCGCAGGTTCTCAAACTAACCCATGATACTCACTTTCCTGATCGATCGCCCGTGGGTCCTCTTGTTTGTCGTGAGGGCTGTCGGCTACCCTCTCGGGCGCATTCGCCTGCGCAGCACAAGCCTGGGAGTCGCTGCAGTTCTTTTCACCGGCCTAGCGGCCGGCGCGCCGCACCCGGACCTCAAGCTGCCGGAGATCTTGCCATCGCTCGGGCTGGTGTTGTTTGTCTACACGGTTGGGCTAATGAGCGGGACCGGATTCTTTGCCTCATTCCGCCGGCAAGGCATCCGCAATAACGCCTTCATCCTTGCCGTGCTGGTCTTTGCCGCTGGCCTGGTGCTACTCGCGCGACGGATGCTCGCGCTGGAGGGGGGCAGCAGTGCGGGCCTCTTTGCGGGAAGTCTGACCAACACTCCGGCGCTGGCCTCGATGCTCGAGCTGCTCCGGGTGCGTGGAAGCGCACCCGAGACCGCGGTGGTGGCCTCCTCCATGGCTTGCCCCTTCGGCGTGTTGGGGATGATCCTAGCCATCGTGTTGGCCCAGCGGTTGTGGAAGGTCGACCACGCGCCGGAGGGACGCGCCGCGGAGGAAACCGAAGCGCTCGGCCAGCGACTGCAAGTGCGCACGACGCGCGTCACGCGCGATGCGGCAAGCGCGGCGCCGGTGGGAAAACTTTGCCGGGAGCACGGGCTGCACGTGGTTTCTTGACGCACGCAGCGTGCCGGCGAGTTGAGCGTGGTCTGCGGCGAGACGGTGCTGCAAATGAATGACCTGGCGAGCGTTGCCGGTACGCAGGAGGAATTGGAGCGTGTCGCGCAGTGCGTGGGCGAGGTGAGCGAGGTTCGCCTAGAGAACGATCGCAGCCGGCTGGACTACCGCCGCATGCTTGTCTGGAATCAAGACATCGCCGGCCATCGTCTGCGCGAGCTGCATCTGCCGCCGCACCTGGGGGCCGTAGTGACGCGCGTGCGCCGCGGCGACGTGGAACTCCTGCCAACCGGAGAGACGATCCTGGAATTGGGGGGCCGGGTGCGCGTGCTGGTGCCTCGCGACCGGCTGGAGGTGCTCAGCCGGCCCTTCGGGGACTCGTACCGCGCCCTCAGCGAAATCGACATCCTCACCTTCAGCCTTGGCCTGGCGCTCGGCTTGTGCCTGGGGCTGCTGCCGATTCCATTGCCTGGAGGCGTGGTGCTGCACCTGGGTATTGCCGGAGGACCACTGGTCGTCGCGCTCATCCTGGGGGCGCTGGGACGCACCGGCCCCCTGGTGTGGAACCCGCCCTATAGCGCCAATCTCACGCTGCGCCAAATCGGTCTCATCCTGTTCCTGGCGGGCATTGGCACGCGCTCGGGGTTCGCCTTCTGGCAGGCGCTGCGCCAGGGCAGTGGATGGGCGCTGCTCGCGGCGGGCGCCGTCCTCACCCTGACGGTGTCCATGGGCGCATGATGGTTCGGCCAGCGGGTGCTGCGCATCCCCCTTTTGGCACGCTGAGCGGCATGCTGGCCGGCTTGCAGACCCAGCCGGTGGTGCTTTCGGGTTTGCCGTTGAGCAGGCCGGCAGCGACCTGCCCAACGTCGGGTATGCGCGGGTTTACCCGCTGGCCACAGTTGCGAAAATCCTCCTGGCGCAACTGCTGATCGTGCTCTAGCGTGTCGCATGCCGTGCGTGGAGTGGCGCAGACCGCGTAGTATACTCACCGTGTCAATCGCACGGACCTCCATCCCGCCTCGTGAGGGTGTTGTATGCCGGCGCTGGGCGCGTTCACCTTCGTTTTGCACTCCCACGTCCCCTATTGCCGCCTGGCAGGGCGCTGGCCCCACGGGGAGGAGTGGGTTCACGAAGCGGCCGCCGAAACCTACATTCCGCTGCTGAATGCACTGTACGATCTGCGCGAACAAGGGCTGCGGCTTCGCCTGACGATCAGCCTGACTCCTGTCCTTGCTGAACAACTCAACGACGCAGATATTCGCGCCAACTTCGTAGAGTACCTGCGCGAAAAGATAGACGTTGCGCAGGCAGACGAACGTCGCCATGAGGCGTCCGGCGAGGCGCATCGGCAGCGCCTCGCGCATTTCTACCGCGAGTGGTATGGATGCATCCGGAGGAGTTACGAGGAGCGTTTTTCGGGCGATGTGATCGCAGCCTTCCGCCGCCTGCAGGACGAGGGCCTGATCGAAATCATCACCTGCGGTGCAACCCATGGCTACTTGCCGCTGCTTGGCCGCGACGAATCCATCTCGCTGCAAGTGAAGACTGCGGTGGCATCCTACCGGCGACTGTTTGGGCGTGACCCGCGCGCCATCTGGCTGCCTGAATGCGCTTACCGACCGGGCTACGCTGCCGAAAGCGGTTTGTCTCGACCCGGCTTGGAAGAGTTCCTCATGCGCAGCGGGCTGCGCGCTTTCTTCAGCGACACGCACACCGTGGAGGGGGGCGAGCTTTCCGGCCCCGCCGCCGGACAGGCCATCGGCCCGTATGGGCAGGTGACCCGGCGCTACACCGTCCCGATGCGTGCGGGCGAACCGCCCCAGCCAGCCACCACGTTTCAGCCGTACTACGTGGGTTCCTCCACCGTGGCGGTCATTGCGCGCAACAAACAAACCGGGCTGCAGGTTTGGAGTGCCGAATGGGGCTACCCGGGCGAGGCGGCCTATCGCGAATTCCACAAGAAGGATGGCACGTCGGGGCTGCAATATTGGCGCGTGACCGGCCCGGGTGTAGATCTTGGGTCCAAGGATTTGTACGATCCGGACATTGCGCAGGAACGGGTGCGCTCCCATGCCGATCACTTTGCGGCGCTGATCGAGCGCGAGTTGGCGGCCTACGCGGCCTCCAGCAGTCGCTATGGACTGCTGGCCTCCAATTACGATACCGAGCTCTTCGGTCATTGGTGGTTTGAGGGCGTGGATTGGCTGCGCGAAGTGATCGCCCGCGTGGCGCGCAACCCGCAGGTGGATCTCACCACGGCCAGCGACTTCTTGGAGGCCAACCCGCCGCGCGAGGCGCTCCACTTGCCCGAGAGTTCGTGGGGCGCGGGCGGACAGCATTTTGTCTGGGACAACCCCGATACGCATTGGATGTGGGCGCCGATCCATCAGGCTGAGGACCGCATGGCCGGCCTCGTTGCACGCTTTGCACATCCCGGGGCGCTCGAGCGCACGCTGCTCAACCAGGCAGCGCGCGAGCTGCTCCTGCTGCAATCCTCCGATTGGCCCTTCTTGGTGACCACGGGCCAAGCAGGCGAGTATGCCATCCAGCGATTCCGCAGTCACCTCGATCGCTTCAATGGATTGGCCGCATCACTCGAGAGCCGAGCACCGGATGCGGCGCTAGCCGAGGAACTGTGGCAGAAAGACAAGATCTTCGAGGACATCGACTACAAATGGTTCGAGGCGTGAGCCGGCCACGCAGCCTGCGAGCCTCGAGGACGCCCACGCCGCGTCGAAGCCCCGGCCGGAACGCGGCGGCGCGCTTGCGCGTCTTGTTTCTCATCAACGAGGCCGAGCCCCTGGTCAAAGTCGGCGGGTTGGCGGATGTGGGTGGCAGCCTGCCGGCTGCGCTGCGTGAGATGGGCCTGGATGTTCGTCTGGCCCTGCCCCTGCATCCAACACTGCGACCGCTCATCAAAGGCGAGCGCCCGTCCGCGGCGCTGGGCATCCCCGGGACAAGTGGGCCGCAAACCGCGAGCATTTACACCAGCCGCCTGGGCCGCGTCCCGCTGTGGCTCATCGACGGTCCGCCATTGGGCGAGGCCGACCGTATCTACCACACGCGGCCGGAAGAGGATGCCGGCAAGCTGGTCTTTGCCTCGATTGCGGCTCTCCGCTATGCCATCCACTCCGGCTGGGTGCCTCAGGTTGTCCACGCCCACGATTGGCACACGGCGGCCGCGCTGTATTGGATGCGATTGAATGCCTCCTCCGCTGGGAGCACCCTTTCGGCCAGCGCCGGGGTTCTGACCATCCATAACCTTCCGTATCTGGGGCAGAATGCCGGGGCGGCGCTACGAGAGTACGGTCTGCCGCCGCCGGGCGAACCCGACGGGCCGGCCATCGGCCTCGGAATGCCGTATGCGCATGTGCCGGAGTGGGCTCGCGATGCGTTGCTCGCCTTGGGCATTGCGTCGGCTGAAAGGATCGTGGCTGTCAGCCCGTCGTACGCCCGTGAAATCCTTACGCCCGAATATGGCAGCGGCCTCCACGGCTTGCTCCAGTCGCGGGCTGAAGCCCTGGATGGAATCCTCAATGGACTCGACGTGCGTCTCTGGGACCCGGCCCGCGATTCGCGGCTGGCGGCGCGATTCGATGCAAGTCGGATCGATCGGCGGGCAAGAAACACGGCTGCATTGCGTGTGAGCTTCGGGCTGGACGGCCATGGCGAGCGTCCCCTGGCGGGCATCGTCTCGCGCCTCGACCGTCAGAAGGGGCTGGACTACGCGTTGCCGGCACTTGAAGGGTGGCTGGCCGGGGGCGGGCAGCTGGTCGTGCTCGCGGCGGGCGATGCCGAACTGCAACGGGCCTACGTTGAATTGGGCGAACGGCATCCTGGCCAGGTGGGGGTGCGCATCGGCTACGACCCGGAGCTGGCCGCACGCATCTACGGAGGCGCGCATCTCTTGGTGATGCCTTCGCGGTACGAACCGTGCGGGCTGAGTCAGATGATCGCCATGCGCTACGGCTGCCTGCCGCTCGTTCGCTCGACCGGCGGGTTGAAGGACACGGTGCGCGACGCCGAATGGCCAGGGGGCACGGGATTTGTGTTCGATGCGGCCACGCCCGAAGCTTTGGCGCAGGCCTTGGTGCGCGCGATGAGCCTGTTTGCTCTCCCGCGACGTTGGCGGGCGCTTCAGCTGCGGGCGATGAAAATGGAATTTGGCTGCTGTGCCCTTCGGCGGCAAGTACCGCATCATCGACTTTGCCCTTTCTAATTGCGTCAACTCGCACATCTTCGACGTCATGATCCTGGCCCAATACCGCCCGCACTCGTTGATCGAGCACATCGGCGACGGCGGCCCGTGGGATCTCGATCGCAGCTTCACCGGCGGGATCAAACTCTACCCGCCCTATACCGGGCGACGCTCCACCGAGTGGTACCGCGGCACGGCAGACGCGGTGTGGCAGAACCTGTCGTTCGTCGAAAGCACGCGTCCCGATCTGGTGCTCGTGCTTTCCGGCGATCACATCTACGCCATGGATTACGACCCGCTGATTGCCTTCCACATGGACCACGAGGCGGATGCCACCCTGGCGACGATTCGCGTGGCGCCGGAGGAGGCTTCGCGTTTCGGCATTCTGGCTACCGACGACCACTTCCGCGTGGTGACGTTCGAAGAAAAGCCCGCGCGGCCGAAGGGCACGCTGGCCAACATGGGCGTGTATCTTTTCAACGTGGATTTCCTCGACCGGGTGTTGCGTGCCGACAGCCTGCGCGAAGAATCGCAGCACGATTTCGGGAGAGACATCCTGCCCGGCATGGTGGCCGACGGGGCGCGTTTGTTCGCCTTCCCATACACCGGCTACTGGGTGGATGTGGGCACCATCGATTCCTATTGGAAGGCGCACATGGACCTGTTGGCCACGCCGCCCTCGATCGACATGCGCAACCGTTCGTGGGTCATTCACACCCGTTCGGAAGAACGCCCGCCGGTGCTGATACGCGACAGCGCGCGCATCGTGGAGAGCCTGCTGGCGGATGGGACGGTCATTGGCAAAGACGCGGTGATCGAACGCTCGGTGCTCTCACCCGGCGTGCGCGTGGGCGAAGGTGCGGTGGTGCGCGATTCGGTGATCATGACCGATACCCAGGTCGGTCAGGGAGCCGTCGTCGAGCGGGCGGTGATCGACAAGCGAGCTCAGATTGGGGTGGGCTCGCGGGTGGGCGAGCGCCTGGACGACCCGGTTGGAAGCATCGTCACCGTCGGCAAGGGCAGCGCCATCCCTTTGGGCGCGGTGATCGGTGCCGGCGCTGTCATCGGCACCGAGGTGCCGGCAGACCGCGTGCCCGCGAGAGTCGATCGCCAACAGGAAGTCTGGATCGCGGAGACCTAACGCGGTGATCGATCTGACCCGCCGCGCGGGTATACTCCTGCATCCCAGCTCGCTTCCCGGGCCGTTCGGCATTGGCGATCTGGGTCCGGCGGCGGAGGCGTGGATAAGCTGGCTGGCCGAGGCGCGGCAGACTCTCTGGCAAATCCTACCTCTCGGCCCCACCGGGTTTGGCGATTCGCCCTATCAGTCGCTTTCGGCCTTCGCCGGGAATCCTCTGCTCATCAGCCCCGAACGCCTGATTGAGGCCGGCCTGCTGACACGCGCCGATCTCGATCCGATGCCCGCCACCTCTTCGCGGCGTGTCGAATTCGCTCAGGTCATCGACTATAAGCGGCGCGTGCTGGCGCGCGCGTTTGAACGATACCGCAGCCTCGGCCGTTCACCATGGCGGGCACACATAGATGCCTTCCACGAGTCCGAGCGTCACTGGCTGGACGACTTTGCCCTGTTCGCCGCGCTCAAGACCGACTACGCCGGCCAGCCGTGGAGTGAGTGGCCGCGCGATCTGGCACTCCGCGCGCGGCATTCGCTGGCCGGCGCGCGCCAGCGCCTGGCGGATGAGATCGACAGGGTCGTCTTCGAACAAATGCTCTTCCGTACCCAATGGGAGCAGGTGCGAGCGAGGGCCCGCGAACAGGGGATACAAATCATCGGCGACGTGCCGCTGTACCTCGCGTACGACAGCGCCGAGGTGTGGGCCAACTCTGAGCTCTTCCGGCTGGATTCGCGTGGAGTGCCCACTCATGTCGCAGGAGTCCCGCCGGACTACTTCAGCCCGACCGGGCAGCGCTGGGGCAACCCTCTCTATCGCTGGGCACGGCACCGCGCCGATGGATTCGCCTGGTGGCAGCGCCGTATGCAGAGCGCCCTGGGCCTCAGCGATTGGGTGCGCATTGATCACTTTCGCGGGCTGGCCGCGTATTGGGAAGTTCCGGCCAGCAGCCCCACCGCCGAGAATGGCCGCTGGGTGCGGGCACCCGGCGCGGCGCTGCTGACGGCCCTTGCGCAACACAGGCCCGGCGTGCCGTTGATTGCGGAAGACCTCGGGGTTTTGACGGCGGATGTTGTCGAACTGCGCACGCGCTTCGGCCTGCCGGGCATGCGCGTACTGCAGTTCGCCTTCGACGGCGGCAGTCGCAATCCCTTTCTGCCCCACAACTACGAAGCCGCATCCGTCGTTTACACTGGCACCCACGACAACGACACCACGCGCGGATGGTACGACGGTGCCGATGAGCGGGTGCGCGATTTTGCTCGGTGCTATCTGGGCCGCGACGGGAGCGACATTTCCTGGGACCTCATGCGGCTGGCGTGGACCTCTGTGGCCTGCATGGCGCTGGCTCCGCTGCAAGATGTCCTCGCCTTGGGCAGTGAAGCGCGCATGAACTTCCCGGGGCGTGCGGTGGGGAATTGGGCCTGGCGATTCGCCGAAGGTGATTTGACCTCGGCCCTCGCGGAGCGGCTGGGCGAACTCACCACCCTGGCCGGTCGCGCCGGTGCCGAGACGCCGCGTGAGTTGCCCAAGCTCTACTGAGCCCAACGGGTTTGTGGCCGCCCGCGGATGTGAATCGCGGGCTTGCCGAGGATGCACGCTGCGCCGTCTGCTCAGCCGCCGTCTGCCTGCGGCCCGGCGTGGTGCAGGACGAGCAGGGTTACATCGTCGAACGGCTCGCGCGCGCCCACATGCTCTTCGAGCGCCGCCTCCACCGCCCGGGTGACGGCTTCCGCACCGGCCGGCGCCGCATCGGTCACCGTGCGCATGAAGCGGGGCACCCCAAACTCCTCGCGCGCGAGGTCGTAAGCATCGATCACCCCGTCGGTGTACAAAGCCATCGTGCCTCCCGGCTCGATCTGCAGCTCCCTCGTGGCGTAGGTTGCATCCTCGACGACGCCCAGGGCCACGCCGTGATCCGTCAACCAGCGCGGCTCACCCACAGCGGGCAGGAAGAGGGGCGGGTTGTGCCCGGCATTGGAGTACTGCAGCCGTCCGGAGGCAGGCTCCCATACGGCGTAGACCAGCGTGACGAACAGTTCGGCCTGCGAATCCGAGAAGAGCAGCGCGTTCACGCGGGTCAGCGTCTCGGCTGGGTCGATGCGGCTGATAGCCACGGCGCGCATGAGCGTGCGGCAAAGGGCCATGTAGAGCGCGGCCGGCACACCCTTATCGGCCACGTCGGCGATGACCACGCCCCAGCGCGGACCGGACGACGCCTGGCGCGGATCCGAAAGCGTAGGCGCCGGCAAGGGGAAGAGGTCGTAGAAATCGCCGCCCACTTCGCGGGCCGACTTCCAGAATGCGCTGACTTGCCACCCCTCGGGCTGCGGCAAACTGCGCGGCAGGAAGGACACCTGAATCTCTCGCGCCAATTCGAGCTCACGCTCAAGGCGCCGACCCAGTTCGAGTTCCGCGGCAATACGCTTCGACTCGAGCGCTGCCGCCAGCTGGTGGACAATGCCCAGCAACAGGTCGTCTTCGTGTGTCCGATGCGAAACGGCGGGTTCCAACCCCGGATCGCCGGGCTGAGGCAGCGAGAGCAGGCCGAGCAGCCGCCCTGCGTACTTGAGTGCGTAGACATGGACCGCCTCCTGACCCTGGACAAAAATGAGCGCCGGCGCCGGGCGGCAGATCCATTCGGCAGGCAATCGCTCGGCCGTCGACCCGCTTGGCGCGGGCGGGTTGAAGGCTGATAGGCTTGGGCGTGTGCGTTGGAACGCTCGCACCTGCGCCGGGCTCAGGCCGACCGCGCTCTCGGGGTAGAACCAGCCCGGCTCTTCGGTGGCCCGCCACACCAGGGCCCACGGCCGATCGACCATGGTCGGGATAAGCTGCACCAGGGCGGTGAGCGTCTCGTCGGGCGGGGTGGGCGCCGCCGCCGTCTCGGCCACGCGCAGGAGCGAGGCCGAAAGCCAGGCCGCCTCCCGTTCGCGCGTGAAGAGCTGTGCATTGCGCAACGCGATGGCCACCATCGCCGCGAAAGCCTGCGAGAGATGCAGGTCGTCGGGCGAGTAGGCGCCGCGTTGCTGCGATTGAAAATCGAACACGCCCAGAATGTGTTCCCCGAACACCAGCGGCACGGCCATGTCGGTGCGTGTATCTTCCCAGCCGAGCGCGGCGATGTAGCGCGGATCGTCGCGCACATCCGGGATGAGCACCGGTTCGCCCGTGCGGGCCACGAAGGCAATCAGGCCGGGCCCGTCGAGGGCATAGTGGCGGGCATGCTCCGGCGCACCGCCGGCGCGCAGCGAGATCTGGCTTCCTTGGCGCAGAAAGATCTGCACCCGCTCCAGGCCCAGCCGGGTCGAGGTGAGACGGACGATTTCCTCCAGCAACTTTTCCGGATCGAGGATCGAGGACACGGCGCGCGTGACGTCGGCAAGCGCCTCAAGCTGTTCGGCGCGCCGCTGCTCGATCTGGTAAGTCTGATTCTCGAGGACGGCGATAGCCAGATGACCGGCCAAAAGCTCCGCTGCAGCCTGAAAATCCGGGTCGAGCAACTGCGCGTGGGCGGTGTGCATCTCCAGCGTTCCCACCACCCGGTCCTCGATGATCATCGGCACGGCGAGAGCGGCGACGGCGCCTGGGGCCAGCCATCCGCCGCGATCGGTCTCCAGCTGGATGAGGACCGGCTGGCGTCGCGCAGCCGCCAGGCCCGAAAGGCCCGCGCCGATCGCCAGCTCGCGCGGCGTCTCGCCGCCGTGTGCCGTCTCGGCCTGCAGGACAAGATGGTCGGTGCGCCAGGCGGTCTGGCGCTCGCCGGCCTGGTCGGCGCTGCTCTCGATTGCGCCGCGATGCCAGCCCAGGGCGCTCTGCCACTCGTAAAGGCGTACGACCTCGAACTCGAACGTTCCGGCAACCTGATGCACGACCTGGCGGTAAAGGTCCGGCAGCGCCTGCAACCCGCGGATTTGGCGTGAGACATCGCCCAGCAGCGCCTGATAGCGCGCGCGCCGCAAGGCCTCCTCGAGCATGCGCGCATTGGCCAAGGCCGCCGCGACGTAGTTGGCGAGGATGCCGACGATGCGCAAGTGGCTCTCGGTGAAGGCGTTGGGTGTGCGGCTCTGAATCGAGATGGCCCCGATGACATCGTCGCGCGTCATCAGCGGCACGAAGATGGCCGAGCGCGGCGGGTCATCGTCCACATAGCGCGGGCGCGCCGGCAGGCGCTCCATGTCCTTGGCAAAGTCGCCAACCAGCAGCGGCTGGCGCGAGCGGCGCAGCCAGCCCACGATGCCCTCCTGACCGGGCGAGAGCGTGAAGCGCGAGGGCGGCAGGCGCTCGCCGTCGCGTGTCCAGAAGATAACCGCGTAATCGTCGCCCTCGAAAAGGCCCAACTGGAACAGGCGCGTATCGACGATGCGGCCGGCTTCTTCGTAGATCTTCTCGGCCAGGCGCTGCACGTCGAGCGGCGTGGTCAACACCACCCGCCCGGCCTCGGCCAACTGGGCCAGCTCGCGCACGCGCGCCTCGAGGCTGCGGCGCGAGCGGATACGCAGGCCCATGATGGTGAAGCCCGCACCCAGGACGAGAATCAGTACGGCAGGCAGGATATAGTCCATCAGGGCGTTACTCCGCCGGGGAGAAACCCGGACGGAACTTGCACAAGGTGAGCACGTTGCGGCTGCCACGGCGCGTGAAGCGCACCCCGTCCATGGCGCGGTGAATAATCAGCCGCCCCAGTCCGCCCACCGTGACTTCCGCCTGTGTCGATTCCCAGGGCGGCGCGCTGGGCGGGCTCGGGTCCCAGGCAAGGCCTTCGTCGACGAAGGAAATCACCAGGCCGTGCGCCAGGCCGCGGCAGCGGACGAGCACTGGCGCATCCGATTCGCCGCCGTAGGCGTGCACCACGATGTTGACGAATGCCTCGTCGGCCGCCAGTTCGCACGCGAAGGTCTCCCGTTCGGGGAGACCTTCGCGACGTGCGCAGCCGCGCACGAACTGGCGCACGCGGGCAAGCTGGATGAGGCGCGCAGGGACGCGCAGGCGCTGTGTGGTGGCGGGCATGCCATGCGGCCGGTGAGGCGGATCGCCGCTTAGAAGCTGGCGATCGCCGCCTCGCGCGAGGGATGCATGTCGATGACCGAGTCGAGCCCGGCCAGCTTCATCACTTCGGCGGCACGCGCATTGGCCTCGGCCACGCACACGTTGCCGCCGTTCTTGCGGGCGCTCTTCATCGTCGAGACGATGACCCGCAGGCCGGCCGAGGAGAGGAAATCGATCTTGGAGAGATCGAGCACCAGGTTAATGCGCCCGGAATCCACCAGCCGCCGCAGTTCGGTTTCGAACTCCGCCGAGGTGTTGGAATCCACTCGGCCGACCGGCTGGACGACGGCGACCCGCTTGTACTCGGTGATCTTGACGTCCATTCAATCCTCCGCTTCTCGATCCATCGCCCGGGGACGGGACTCGTGGATGGGGGTTGAACCTCGGCAGGCCTCTCAGAGGTCTCGCGCCACAACGAAGTCGGCCAGCTCCAGCAGACCATCGCGGTAGCGGCCGGCCGTCACGCCGTGCAAAGCATCGCGCGCAGCGGATGCGAAGCGGCGCGCTTCAGACATCGCGGCCGCAATGGCCTCCGAGCGCGTGATCGCTTCCACCAGCCGGTCGACATCCGCCTGATGCCGGTGCTCCGGATTGAGCACCGCCTGCACATCTTGGTCCTCGGGGTGCTGGTCACCATAGCACAGGACGGGCAGGGTGATCAACCCCTGGCGCAGGTCGTTGCCCACCGGTTTGCCCAGGCGCGTGCTGTCTGCGGTGAAATCGAGGATGTCGTCCACGATTTGGAAGGCCATGCCCACCTGGCGTCCGAAATCGCCCAGGCGAGGCGCCAGGGGCGACTCGTGCACCGTGATAAGCGCCGCGCCCGAACCGGCCAGTTCGAAGAGGGCTGCGGTCTTGGCGTAGATGCGCTGGTCGTACTCTTCGCGGCTGGCGCGCTGCGTGCGCCCAAACATCTGCGCCAGCTCGCCGTTGATGATGGTCATCAGCGTGCGGGCAAAGGAGACCATCACCCGCACCGAGTCGGTCTGGGCCCCCAGATGCGCCGCCCAGGCGAAGATGAAATCACCGGTAAGCACCGTGGCGCCGGGCGTCCATTGCGAGTTGAGGGTGGGGATGCCGCGCCGTAGGAGCGCGCCGTCGATCAGGTCGTCATGCACCAAGGTTGCGGTGTGCAGCATCTCGACGGCCGCAGCGAAATTGACCAGCGGCTCGGGCGGAGCCTCGACCAGGTGACCCGCGAGCAACGCCACGGTAGGGCGGATGCGCTTGCCGCCCGCGCTCAGCAGATGGTCGAGCGCGGTCTGCAGGTTGGCATCGGCCGGGTGGCGCACCGCGCGCATGCGCGTCTCGGTTGCCTGCAGCTCGCCGCGGACGATCTCG
>JAPLGX010000240.1 GCA_026389925.1 Chloroflexota bacterium | reverse complement strand
CATCCATGGTGCAACAACAGAGGACGCTGAGATCCCTGGCTTGGGTTGCGGTTCTAGCGCTCGTGGCCCAGCTCGCCTGCAACTACCCTGGCGCGGTCGCGCCGGTGGATGTGGCACAGACTGCGGCAGTGCAGACCGTCGCGGCACAGCTCACCCTGGGCGGGCCGCTGCCGCCGACCGCCCCGCCGATCGTTTCAACGGTGCCCCCGCCTCCGACGGCCTTGCCCAGCCCCACCTTCACGCCTCTGCCCTCGCCGACCTCCACCTTTACCGCGACGCCCATCCCGTGCAACCGCGCCGCCTTCGTGAAGGATGTGACGGTGCCCGACGGTCAGCAGTTCACCTCCGGCGCGACATTCACTAAGACCTGGCGGTTGCAGAACACGGGCTCGTGCACCTGGACCTCGGGATATTCTTTGGTGTTCGACCACGGCGACCAGATGGACGGGCCAGCCAGCACCCAACTCACGAGCGGCACGGTCGCTCCGGGGCAGACGGTCGACGTCTCGGTCCCGTTGCGCACGCCCGGCCCTCCTGGGACTTACAAGGGATACTGGAAGATTCGCAGCGGCGACGGAATCGTGTTCGGTGTCGGCGGGTCGGGTTCGGTCGCCTTCTATGTCGAGATCAAGTCCGCCCTTCCGCCTCCGCCGATGCTCGACTTCACCGTCTCCTTCGAGAACCTGCACATCTGTAGTGCGCCGCTCAGGTACGCCACCTTCCGGCTGGGCAACACCGGAACCGCCGGGTTCGAATCGGTCCGCATTCAGATCGTCGATCTCAACACCAGTGGCACACTCTACGCGGGCACGAACAACACACCCTACCTGGCCACAGCCAACGACTGCCCGCCGCAGGGCAGTTCAATGGGGCCGGGCTCGGTTTACTTCATCGCCGCGTCGATCGGGGCGGACCCGCCGCACGGGCACAACGCACGGCTGACGCTGAAGATGTGCACCGAGGACAGCCTCGGCGGCGGCTGCGTGGAGAAGACAACCGACTTCGTCGTTCCTTGAGCTTTATGCGCTGAGGGAGCCCGCCGGGAAGGGCACAGCACGCCTTGCACTTGCCCGCGCACGCCCGCCATGCGCACGGGTGGCGCGCTCGGCCGAACGCTACCGTGTGGGTCCGCTGGGTCGCGAACCACGCGCGCGAATTGAGGCCGAGGCCCCGGCGAGCTTTGCCCTCACAAAACGAACGAGCTGGGCCGACTGCAAGCCGCTCAGCTCGAAACTTGGGTCGCAGCGATCTGGGGCTGCCGCTTATGCGACAGCCCCTTGCCTATCCCCGATCGGTTTCAACCAGCCTCTGGCAATGCCCCCACCCCTCGCGCCACAGCCTCGCGCGATCCCATCCAAAGAAGTGCGGCGCATCCCCAATCGTGTACCGCCGGCGTATGAGTGGCGCGCTGAGGAAGGCCGCGCGGACCTGGGACGCCGTGATTGGCGGGTCGAGATCAGCAAAGCGCAGCGGCGCATCTACCGCGCGCAAGATGCTCGCCAGAAACTCGGGCGGACGCAGGAGCGTTCGAATGCCCGACCGCACGTCGTCCCATCTTGCCAGCATTTCGGACCAGTGCTCAACAGCGGCTCCCCAGGCATCCAGCTTGGCCTCAACATCGGCCCAGCACTCGCTGGCGGTCTTGCCTACCCTGTCGAGCGGTCCAAACGCCTCCCACACGCTGGCACGCACAGCCTCCTTCGGGGGAATGACCTGCGCGGGATCAATCGCGCGCGGGTCGAATGCATCGAGCAATCGGCGGTAGGATTCCGCGCTGAGAAGCACAGCCAAGGCCACCTGGCTGCCATGAGCCGCCAGCGGCCGCCCTTGCGCCTCGGCCGTCATGCCGAGCACATGCGAGATGACGTGCTCGTACCCGGAAAGCGGCGCGGTGGTCTTTGCCAGCGACATGCCAGGCCGGCCAGGGCGATCAGCTTAGCCAGCAGGCACATCCCCTCCGGCGTCCGCTCACGGATTTGGAAAGCGCCCTCCTGAAGGGCTGGTTCCAGGTCGCGCATCAACTCGTCGGGCAGCGTGGTGAATTCGGGCGCCATGCCCATCCCGGCCGCCAGCCGCCAATCGGCCAGGCTGACAAACGCTGCCAGCAAGTCCCCGACACCCGCGGCCGTCATGGAATACGGCGCGTCACGCAGAGTCTCAAGATCGCAAATCAGCGCATCCGGGTAGCGCGAGGGCAAAGTGCGCTTCACACCCTCGACGAACACCGGTGCCATGTTGGAGGTGAAGACGCTGACGCTGTTGGCCGTTTGGCAAACCCCAAAGGGAACCGTTGCTCCGCTAAGCTGTCCGAACAGGAATACCG
>JAPLGX010000104.1 GCA_026389925.1 Chloroflexota bacterium | reverse complement strand
ATATGCTGGACATCGACCAACCGCGGCGGCGTTCCTTCCATACGTGCGAGCATCAGACGGCTGCCATCCCACGGCATGTTCGGGTGGTCCCATTCGACCCAGGCCAGCCGATCGCCGAACGGGTGCCAGTTCGGCTGCATGTAGAAGTCGGCCCCGCTGACGAGGTCGGTGGGCCAGTGAGATCCATCTGCGTCGACCAGCGCCAATCGGTCGACACCCTCGCACGAGTGAACGTAGACCACCCAGCGCCCGTCGGGCGAAATCTCCGGTGCGGCAGCACTCCCAAATGGCGGAGTGATGGCCACCGTCGGCCCGGCTTCGAGCGACTGGCGGAACAACCGTCCACCCTCGCCAGCAAACACAAGCACCCCGTGCGCAACCGTAAACTCCCCGCCGCCATAGAACAACCGCCCACGGACATCGTGGAGCGGGGTCAGGTCGCGCATGGCTTCGCTGCCGTCGCGGGCCACCAGCATTCCGCCGGATGGGCGACGTTCCAGCCACGCCAGAGTGCGGCCGTTGGTATCCCACATGACATCGAGCAGGCCCAGGCGCCGGCCCATTGCCTGCGCCGGGATGGGGCTGGGCCAGATTCCGAATTCGAGGGTCGCCAATTTGCTCATGGGTTGCTGCGCGCGTGCTCTAACGAGCCGCCGGGCGCGGGTCGCCCTCCCCGGGCTGAGCGGCCGGCTCAATCAAGAGCACCAGACCCTCTCGCCCCACCACGCGCACGCGCGTTCCGGGCGGGAGGGCCTCGCGCGATCGTGCGCTCCAAGTTTCGCTGGCCAGTTGAATGGACCCGGACCCGCGTACCTCAGTCAGCGTTTCCCCTATCACCCCGATGAGGCGGCTGAGATCCATGGTGGGGCGCTGACGGTGAGCCTTCAGCGACTGGTGAACAACGAGCCAGAAGAATCCAATCGTCATGAGGGTGGCGCCAGCCGCCAGCGGCCACGAGACGCCCGTGACGTGCCCCGACTCGCCGCGGAAGAGCAGGATCGAGCCGGCCGTAAGCAAGACAACCGAGGCGATGAGGTAATAATTCTTCTGCGGCCGCACAATGGCCGCCACAAAGCTGCCCGCGCCGAGAAGCAGAATGACCATGGCCCACAGGTTGATGGGCAGGCTCAACGCCCCATAGCCGGCGACCAGCAGGCAGAAGGCGGAGACCACCTCCAGCGCACCCGTGCCGGGGACAACCAGCGCCAACGCGCCGGCCCAAATGCCGGCCACCAAAATGATATAAACCAGGTTCGGGGTGTCGAGCAAGAGCTGCAATTGCAGAGGCATGACTTCCTCCTTACACGCCGACGGTGTTTGCCCCTTCCACCCTTCGGCGGGGGGGTTACGGGTAAGGCACCACCACCCGCTGGGCCTCGAGTTCGCCCGTCAGCCGTGCGATTTCGCGTTTGACCTCACCGGCCAGTGAGGCGAGGGGAACATTGCGGCTCTCACCGCTCTGGCGCAGGCGAAGTTCCACTGCCTGCTGGGCCATCGAGCGCTTGCCGAGGGTGAGGCGGATGGGCATGCCCATCAAATCGGCGTCGGCGAACTTCACACCGGGGCTCTCACTGCGATCATCATACAGGACTTCGACATTCTCTGCCTGCAATTCGCGCTCGACAGCCTCACCCGCCCGCAGAAGCTGCGGGTCGTCTCCCGCCAAGAGGACGAGATGCACCGGGTAGGGCGCGACGCTCACCGGCCAAGCCAGGCCCTGCTCATCATGATGCGCCTCGGCAATGCACGCCAGCAGCCGGCCGAGGCCGATGCCATACGAGCCCATCATGACCGCGTGCGAGCTGCCCTGCGCATCCAGGTAGTGGCAGCCCAGCGTGTCGGAGTAGTCGGTTCCAAGCTTGAAGATGTTGCCGACCTCCACCCCGCGCACCGCATGCATCGGCGCCGAACACTGCGGGCAGGCGCTGCCCTCTTCCACCGCGGCGATGTCGGTCAACGTGTCGGGCGTGAAGTCGCGCCCCAGGTTGACGTTGCGCAGGTGGTATCCCTCCTCATTAGCCCCGGCCACCAGGTTGGGCGAGCTGGCGAGCAGATCATCGGCCACGACCCGCGCATCGTGCAAGCCGATCGCGCTGGCATAGCCCGGCACCGCGCCGACCGCACGCACCTCGCTCTCGGTGGCCGGGCGCAGCATGCGTGCGCCTACGACATTGGCCAGCTTGGTCTCATTCACCCCCATGTCGCCGCGCACCAGAGCCAAAACGAGCTGGCCCGTCGAGGCCTCGCGTTCATCGCGAAAGGCGCTGAAGAACACCGCTTTGGCCGTGCGCGAGGTCGGTACGTTGAGAAAGCGAGCCAGGTCCTCCATGGTTGCGCACGCCGGAGTCGCGACCCGGGTGAGAGGCCCCAGCACCTCGGCCCCCGCCGGCGTTTTCGTCTGCAGGGCAACCTGACGGTTCGCGGAATAGCCGCACGACGGGCAGCGGACAATCGTGTCCTCGCCCATAGGTGCAAGGAACATGAACTCATGCGCCAGCGATCCGCCCATCCTCCCCACGTCGGCCTGCACGGCAATGACGGGCAGGCCGCAGCGCGCGAAGATGTTGAAGTAGGCCTGGTAGTGGCCGCGGTACTGCAGATCGAGGCCGGCCTCGTCCGCATCCAGGCTGTAGCTGTCGAGCATGGTGAACTCGCGCGTGCGGATGAGCCCGGCTCGCGGGCGCGGATCGTCGCGCCACTTGGTCTGAATGTGATAGATGAGGCGCGGGAGTTGACGGTAGGAGCGAACCTCGCGGCGCACCAGGTCGGCCACGATTTCTTCGTGGGTCATGGCCAGCACCATGGGCCGTCCGCTGCGATCGGCGAAGCGCCCGAGCTCGAGCCCGATGGTCTGGTAGCGGCCGCTCTCCTGCCAAACCTCTGCCGGGTGAACCACCGGCATGAGCAGTTCCTGGCCGCCGAGGCGATCCATCTCGCTGCGCATGATGGCCGCAATGTGCTGCAGCGCGCGCAGGCCGAGCGGCAGAAGCGTGAAGATGCCCGCCCCCAGCGGCCGGATGAACCCGGCTCGCAGCAGCAAGGCATGGCTGGCCGCCTCGGCCGCGGCCGGGGTCTCACGCAAGGTCTGTCCGAAGAGTGTGCTCAGGCGCATCGACCGATGTCCCTTGGGCGGGTGGTGGGAGGCGGCATCGATCACGCGATGCCGCCGGGGAAGGCATTATAGTCTCAGGCCACGCGCATGGAGGCGCGGGCCGCAAGGGCGAGAACCATGCCGGGGGCACCCCCTCGCCGGTGGTATCATTCCGCCCATGGAACTCCACCTGGGGCTGGCCCAAATCTCCAATTCCCTCGGCACCCTCCGCCCGAATCTCGAAAAGCACCTCCGTTTCATCCGCCAGGCGCGCAAAGCTGGCGCGGATCTCGTGCTTTTCCCCGAGCTTTCGCTGACCGGCTACGTGCTTCAGGATCTGGTGCCGGCCGTCGCCTGCCGACCGACGGAAAGCGATCCGGTCTTCGGCGAGCTGCTGGCGGCCAGCAAGGATATCGACGTGGTCATCGGCTTCGTCGAGGAGGATCAGCGCAACCGCTTCTATATCTCCGCCGCCTACCTCTCGCGGCGCCAGGTTCGCCACGTTCACCGCAAAGTCTACTTGCCCACCTACGGCCTCTTCGACGAGGGGCGCTTCTTCGCCTGGGGCGACCATGTACGCGCGTTCGACACACGCTTTGGGCGGGCTGGCCTGCTCATCTGCGAGGACTTCTGGCACGCTTCCCCGCCCTACCTGCTCTGGCTGGACGGCGCGGATCTCTTTCTATTTATGTCGGCCTCGCCGGGCCGCGGGTTGGGAGGCGGCGCCACGCTTGAAAGCGCATGGTGGGTGGAGCAAGTCAATCAATCGTATGCCAGCCTGTTCACCTCCTTCGTGGCCCACACCAACAAGGTAGGCTTTGAAGACGGCCTCAATTTCTGGGGCGGTTCGACCGTTTTCGACCCGAACGGACGCTGTCTGACGCGCGCGCCGTACTACGAGGAAACCCTGACGCTGGTGTCCTTGGATCTCAACCAGCTGCACCGGACGCGTGCCCGCCTGCCGCTTCTGCGGGATGAGCGCACGGCGCTCGTGCAGCGCGAGTTGCAGCGCATTCTCGCCCAGCCCGACCGCACGACCAACGTGCGCTGAGGTTGGCGCATGCCCGGCGGCGAATGGAGTTGGCCATGACCGACCTGCTGCGAATTGATGCCGAGCTTGTGCGCAAGATCCTGGTGTCGTTCATCCGGCAGGAAATCACGCGCGCCGGGCTCACGCGAGCGGTGGTCGGCCTCTCGGGCGGGCTCGACTCGGCCGTCTCGTGCATGCTCAGCGCCGAGGCCGTGGGACCGCAAAACGTGTTGGCGCTGATGATGCCGCATCGGAATTCATCGCCCGACTCCCTGGCCGACGCGCAGCGCGTCGTCGAGCAGACTGGCGTCCGCCACGACACGGTCGAGATCACGGCCTTGGTCGAGCCGCTCTTTGGGCGCTTCCCCGCTGCCGATGATCGGCGCCGGGGCAACGCCATGGCCCGCGAGCGGATGATCGTGCTCTACGATCAGTCGGCGGCTTTCGGCGGGCTGGTGGTGGGCACCGGCAACAAGACGGAAATCCTCCTGGGCTACACCACGCTGTTCGGCGATTCGGCCTGCGCGATCAATCCGTTGGGCGACCTGTACAAGACTCAGGTGCGGGAACTGGCGCGCGCATTGGGCGTGCCCGACTCCATTCAAAAGAAACCCCCGAGCGCCGACCTGTGGAAGGGGCAGACCGACGAAGGCGAGCTCGGCTACAACTATGCCGAGGTCGACCGGCTGCTGTATCTGTTGGTGGATGAGCGCTACAGCCCGGAGGAGTGCGTTGCAGCCGGGTTCGCCGAGAAGTTCGTGCGCAGCGTGACCGAACGCGTACGGCGCAATCAGTTCAAGCGCGTCCTGCCGCCGATTGCCAAGCTCAGCAACCGCACCGTAGGCTACGATTTCCTCTATCTGCGAGACTGGGGGACATGAGGCCGGGCGCGCTGGCCGCACTGCGCTACCGCGATTTCCGGCTCCTGTGGATCGGACAATTGATCTCGATGGCCGGAAGCATGATGCAGTCTGCGGCCATCCTGTGGCACATTTACCTGATCACCAAGAGCCCGCTCGCATTGGGGATGATCGGGCTGACGCGTCTGGTGCCCATCCTGGCCTTCGCCCTGCTCAGCGGGCTGGTGGCCGACGCGATGGACCGGCGGCGGCTGATGCTGATCACCCAAGGCGGGATGACCATCGCCGCGCTGTTGCTCGCGGTCATCAGCTTTCGCGGCGTCGCGGTCGCATGGCCGATCTACATCCTGGCCATGGCCGGCGCGGCCTTCTCCACCTTCGATACCCCCGCCCGCCAATCGCTCATCCCCAGCCTCGTCCCGCGCGAGCACCTGGCGAATGCCTTCAGCCTGAACGCGACCATGTTCCAATTCGCATCCGTGCTCGGGCCTTCGCTGGCCGGCGTGGTCATTGCCTCGCTGGGTATGGGCTGGGCCTACCTGCTCAACGCGCTCTCCTTTCTGGCGGTCGTTGCGGCTCTGCTCCTCATGCGGCCGCCGGCCGCGCCGCAGGCCGGGCGCAGCGCGATCAGTCTGCACGCGGCGCTGGAAGGGCTGCGCTTCGTCTTTCAGGCGCCGATCATCCGCGCCAACATGCTGCTCGATTTCTTCGCAACGTTCTTCGCCTCCGCTACCGCGCTTCTGCCCATCTTCGCCCAGGATATCCTGCGCGTCGGCGCGCAAGGGTACGGCCTGTTGTATGCCGCGCCGTCGCTGGGAGCCATCCTCAGCGGCCTCGTGCTTGCCGTGCGCGGGCAGATCAAGCATCAGGGGCGCGTGCTGCTGTGGGCCGTTGCGGGTTACGGCATGGCGACCATCATCTTCGGACTCTCAAAATCGTTTTGGATTACCTTCACCGCCCTCGCCCTGACGGGCACGGCCGACATGCTGAGCATGGTGATTCGTTCAACGGTGCGCCAATTGCTCACGCCGGATGCCATGCGCGGGCGCATGGTGAGCTGGAACATGCTCTTCTTCGCCGGGGGGCCGCAGCTGGGCGAGGTCGAAGCCGGACTGCTCGCGCGCTGGCTCGGGCCGGTGATCTCGGTCGTTGTGGGTGGCCTGGGCTGTCTCGCGGCAGCCGGCAGTGTGGCCTGGTGGACACCGGAATTGCGCCGTTTTGAGGGCCATGAGCCAGGTCCTCACGAGGAGCCCCCGGCGGGGCGGGCCTCGGCTCTGCACCCTGCTCGCTGACACCGGCTGCCCCTTGGGCCCCAAGCGGAAAACGAGCGATAACCCCGGCGCCAGACGGCCAACATGATTCCTCTGAGGCGGGTAGAATCAGTCCCCGCACAAGCGCGCGCAACAGCGCGAGGGGGCTCGACCGACGAAGGGGAGATCGACCCAGAGGGGCGAGCAAGGACCGAGACCGGTCCATGCGTCGGCCGTCTCACAGCTCGGGATACGACCCTGCAAGTCGCTTAGGAGGCACCATGAAACGCGCCGTCAGCATCAGCATTGGCTCTTCGAAGCGCGACAAGGCCGTTGAGATCACCCTCCTGGGGCAAAGGGTGTCCATTGAGCGCGTCGGCACCGACGGCGACATGGCCAAGGCCGCTCAGCTCTACCGTGACCTGGACGGCAAAGTGGATGCGTTCGGTGTGGGTGGGGCGGATCTGGGGCTCATGGTCGATACGAAGTGGTATCCGCTCTACTCGGTTCAGCCGCTCGTGCGTGATGTGAAGAAGACCCCGGTGGTCGACGGCGCCGGCCTCAAAACGACCCTCGAGCGCCGCTCAGCTCAAGTGTTGGAAGCGAAGATCGGCGACAAGATCAACCCCAAGCGCTGCCTGATGACCGGCGGAGCCGACCGGTGGGGAATGAGCGTTTCCTTTATCGATGCCGGCTACGAATGCGTCTTCGGCGACCTGATGTTTGCCTTGGGCATTCCGATCCCTTTGCGCTCGCTGGCCGCACTCAAGCGATTGGCTGCAGTGCTCATGCCGATTGCCGGCCGATTGCCCTTTGAGTGGGTGTACCCGATTGGGGAAAAGCAGGAGAAGCGGATGCCGAAATACGCCCAGTGGTATGCCTGGGCCTCGGTGATCGCCGGCGATTGTCATTACATCAAGCGCCACATGCCGGACCGGCTGGATGGAAAGGTGATCTGCACCAACACCACAACCTCCGATGACGTCAAGGCCTTCCGCGCGGCCGGGGTGAGTTACCTCATGACGACGACCCCGGTGCTCGAGGGGCGTTCCTTCGGCACGAACATGATGGAGGCGGCGCTGGTGGCCGTGGCCGGCAAGGGACGCCCGCTCACGCGCGAGGAGCTGAGCGCGATGATCGCCGAACTCCAGCTCGAACCTCAAGTCCAAGCCTTGGCCTAGCGGCCGGTAGACTCGCCACCTCACGCCACGCCCCACGGCGCCACCTGTCCTCCTGGGCGCGTAGCCGAAGCGAGAATTGAACCTCCTCGGCAGGCCGGTTCCCGGTCCAGTCAGGGGATCCATTCCTGAACATCCGGCTGCTCCGTCTGGCGCACCTCGTCCGTCTTGCCGCGGCTGTGCACCTGGATTATCATTCGGTGCACTGGCTGGCCAAGGGCGATCCCAATACCAATTGACAGATCCATGCCGGCGCGGCGCCTCGAGCCCGGGACCTGCGGCCTGCCCCTTGTGGAGGACCCATGGCTATCGTTGTCGATGCGGTCGTGCTTGCAGGGGGGACTCCCGGCCCAAATGACCTGCTCTACTCGGTGACCGGCGGCAAGGTGAAGGCGCTCCTGCCCATCGCCGGCAAGCCGATGGTCCAATGGGTGGTGGATGCGCTGGATGGGTCGCCGCACGTCGGGAGTGTGTTCGTCGTCGGGCTCCCGCCCGACACGCGCCTCAAGACCTCGCGCCCGATACACTACCTGCCCGACGGACCAAGCATGCTCGAGAACATTCTCAACGGGATGCATGCTGTCCAACAACAGCGGCAACAGTCGGCCCACATCCTGCTGGCCAGCGCCGATATCCCCGCCATCACCTCCGCGATGGTGGATTGGGCCGTGACCACCGCCCTGCAGACGGACCATGACTTGTACTACTCGGTTGTCGAAAAGCGCGTCATGGAGGAGCGCTACCCGGGTTCGAAGCGCAGCTACGTGCGCTTGAGCGACGCGCAGGTATGCGGCGGCGATCTGAATATGGTGCGCCTGGCAACGGCCACGGAGAACGCCGATCTGTGGCAGCGGCTGATCGCCTCCCGCAAGAGCGCCCTCAAACAGGCCGCCCTTCTGGGGTATGACCTGCTGCTCTTGCTCCTGCTGGGGCGAGTGTCGATCGCCAAGGCTGAGCGCATGGTCAGCAAGCGGCTGCATCTCAAGGGACGCGTGATGCTCTCGCCCTTTGCCGAAATCGGGATGGATGTCGACAAGCCGTTTCAATACGAGCTGGTTCGCGCCGATCTCGAAAGGCGCGCCGCACGTTGACCCGGCTGAGGCGCCGAGGGCGGCGGAGCTTGGCCAGGCCTGGCGCAGGATGCACGGCCATCTGCTCATGACCGGCTCCCAGTCCACCTCAACCCGCTCGACCGAAGCCGAGGCCCCAGGCCGGTTCAGCGCGCTGCTTGATATCGATCGGCGCTGGTCCGCGCGTTTGCGCATTGCCGAGAAACCTGGCCTGGCGCGGACTTTGGCCATTCTCCTGGCTCATTCGGGCGACAGCTGGTTCTGGGGGGCGGCGCTGGCGACTGTGTGGTGGACCGGGACCAACCTGTGGAAGTGGCGCACCTCCGTGATGTTCCTGGCCATCGCGGCAACGGCCGTCGTCGTCATGGCGCTCAAGGTGGCAGTCCGCCGCCGACGGCCGGCAGGCGAGTGGGGTAAGGTCTACCGCAGTACCGACCCCCACTCATTTCCCTCCGGCCACGCGGCGCGTATGATGATGCTCGGGGTCGTTGCCCTGCACGTTGGCCCGCCCTGGCTGGCGGCGGCCCTTGCCCTGTGGGCGCCGCTCGTGGCGCTGGCGCGCGTGGCCATGGGCGTGCACTACCTGTCGGATGTTGTCGGCGGGGCCGTGCTGGGGCTCTTGATGGGCGGCCTGACCGCCCTGCTCTTCTGAATCTCAATCCAAACCCCAATGGATTCGAAATCGATCCGGACCCTCGAACTGCCGCTCGTGCTCGCGCGTCTGGCCGACTTCACTTCCTTCTCGGCAGGGCGTGCGCGGGCGCTCGAGTCGACGCCCTCCTCCGAGATGGAGACGGTCGCTCTATGGCAACGCCAGACAACGGAAGCGCGGCGCCTGCTGGCCACCCGCGGCGAGGTCTCTGTCGGTGGTGCTCGCGATATGCGCGAGGCGGTGACGGCCGCGGCCCGCGGCGTCACGCTGCACGCCGAGGACCTACTGGCGATTCGCCAGACGGTGATTGCCGGCCGGGTGCTGAATCGCACCCTCCAGCGCAGCCAGGGAGAGTATCCGGCGCTATCCGCGGTGGCGTCCGGGCTCCACGATATGCCTCAACTGGTGGAGGCCATTGATCGCGCGCTCGATGACGATGGCGAGATCCGCGACGGGGCCTCCGAACGGTTGTCGGCCATCCGGGTGGAGCTGCGCCGAGCGCACGATCGCCTGCTGGGGCGGTTGCAGCGCGTGCTCTCCGAACACGCGAGCCACCTGCAGGAGCAGATCATCACCCAGCGCGAGGGGCGCTACGTCGTCCCGCTGCGGGCCGAGTTCAAAGGCCGCGTGCGGGGCATCGTCCACGATCAGTCGGCCAGCGGGGCCACGCTCTTCATCGAACCCCTGGCCACCGTCGAACTCAACAATCGCTGGAAGGAACAACAACTGCTCGAACAGGAGGAGATCCGCCGCATCCTGGCGGAGCTCTCGTCGCATGTCGGCCGCGCCGCGGAGGCCCTGCAGGCCACGGTCACGGCCCTGGCCGAACTCGACCTGACCCTTGCTCGCGCACGATACGCCGACGCGATCGGCGCGAACGAGCCGGTGCTGGTGGCCGCACCCCCCGCGCAGACCCCGGCGCGCGCCGCGCCAGAAGGCCCGGGCTCGTGGAGCGCGGCCGCGCTCGCTCCCGGAACCCTCAACCTGATCACTGCCCGCCATCCGCTGCTCGACCCGGCCTCCGTCGTGCCGATTGACCTCGAATTGCGGCCAGGGGTCGGGGCCATCGTCATCACCGGCCCGAACACCGGCGGCAAGACCGTGGCGCTGAAGACCGCGGGCCTGCTGGCGCTGATGTGCCAATGCGGCCTGCACATTCCTGCGGCGTCCGGCTCGAGCTTGGCCGTGTTCGACAGCGTCTTCGCCGACATCGGTGATGAGCAGTCGATTCAGCAATCGCTGTCCACCTTCTCCTCTCACATCACCCAGGTGATACGCATTCTCGAGCGGGCCACGCCCCGTTCGCTGGTGATTCTCGATGAACTCGGCGCCGGCACCGACCCCACCGAGGGCTCGGCCCTGGCGCGCGCCATTCTCATCCGCCTGGTCTCGAGCGGGATCCCGACACTGGTCGCCACACACTACCCGGAGCTCAAGGCGTTCGCCCATGCCACGCCGGGGGTGATGAACGCCAGCGTGGAGTTCGACGCGCGCACGCTTCTGCCCACCTACCGCATCGCCCTCGGCGTACCGGGCCAATCGAATGCCTTGGCCATCGCTTCGCGTCTCGGGTTGGCCGATGAAATACTCGATCGGGCGCGGTCGATGATTTCTCCGGAGGACCTGGCGGCCAGCCGGCTGCTCGAGCAGATCCAGCGCGATCGCGAGGCCGTGCGCGCCGAACGCTCGCAGGCGGCCGCCGCGCGCCGCGAAGCCAGTGAAGCCGAGACCAAAGTCTCGCGCCGCCTGGCGCGCATTGAGGATGAACGTCAGGCGTTGATTGATGCCGCGCGCGACGAGGCCCAGCGCGAAGTGCAGGCGTTGCGCGAGGAACTGCGCGGGCTGCGCCGGCGTGCGCATGAGGCTGTGGCCCAGGGCGGAGCCGAAACGCTGCGAAGCATCGAAAGCCAGGCCAAGGCACTCGACGACCGGCTCGCGGCCAAGCCCGCCCCCGCGCCGCTCGAGAGCCCACCCGCGCGGCGGCCTCGGGTCGGCGATATGGTCCACCTGCGTTCGGTGGGGATCCAGGGCAAGGTCGTCGCGGTGAGCGGCGAGAACCTGGAGGTGATGGTGGGCGCGCTGCGCGTTCGTGCGGACGTGGAGGACGTGGCGCTGCGCGAAGCACCAGCAGCCTCGCCGCCCGCCCGTCCCGCCCCAGCACCGCCCGCTGCGCCTGA
>JAPLGX010000422.1 GCA_026389925.1 Chloroflexota bacterium | reverse complement strand
GCGTGCGCCTGCCCGGCGGGCATACCGTGCTGCTCACCGATACGGTGGGATTCATACAGAAGCTGCCTACCTCGCTTGTCGCCGCGTTCCGCGCCACATTGGAAGAGATCGCCGAGGCGGACCTGCTCCTGCACGTGGTGGACCTGACCCCTCCCAATGCGCGCGAGCAGGCGCAGGCAGTCCACGAGACCCTGACCTCGCTGGATATTTCCGAGGTCCCGGTGGTGACCGCGCTTAACAAGGCCGACGCGCTCGACCCACCCCGCCCGGACACGCCCCTGGCCCAGCACTTCGAATCGGCGGTGGTCATTTCCGCCTTGCGCGGCCAGGGGCTCGAGCCGCTCCTGGCGGCGATCGAGCGGCGGCTGTTTGAGGCCATGCTTCCCTTGCGCGTCCGTCTGCCGCATGAGAAGGGCAAACTCATCAGCCTGTATCACGAACACGGCGTCGTCGAGAGCATCTCGCACCAGTCCTCCGGCGTGACCATCAACGGCCGCTTGCCCGGCTACCTGCTCGCGGTGTTCCGCCCCTACGAGATAGCACCGAGACGGCCGGCACGACGGAGCGCGGCCTGAGTGGCCCCCGGCCCGCGGCGTGACGACCCGCCGGAGGATATGACTGCCCGCCTAGTGCTGGCGGGCGTCGCGCGATTGCGCACGCGCGTTCCCCCTCTCGCGCTCATCGTGCTGGCTGTTACACTCCTTGCCGGCTGCGCTCAGCCGGCGGCTTCGACCTCGTCGGCGGTCACGGCCGCTGCGCCCTCCCTTGTGCCCCTCGAAGCGACCGCAACAACGATTCCGTCGCCCGAGGTTCCGACGCTGACGCCCACCCAGGTTCCGCCACCACCCGACCCCTCACCCACTGCGAATACCTCCGGCCGCGTTCATCTGGCGGCCGTGGGCGATCTCATGCTCGGCCGCACGATCGGCGATCGCATTCTCACCCAGGGCGCGGCGGTCCCATTCGCAGGCGTGGCTTCCGTCCTTCGAATGGCGGACATCACGGTGGGGAATTTGGAGTGCGCCATGGGGAGCGGTGGAACGGCGCGGCGCAAGTACTACAATTTCCTCGCCCCGCCCGAGGCCGCGCAGGCGCTTGCCCACGGCGGCCTCGATATTCTCAACCTGGCTAACAACCACGCCCTCGACTATGGCACGGACACGCTCGCCGAGACGCTGCAGCTTCTCAGCGACAACGGCATGCGCGCGGTGGGCGCCGGTCTCAACCAGTCAGAAGCGTACGGCCCGCTGCTCGTCGAGGTCAACGGGCTGCGCATCGCCTTTCTTGGGCGGGTCAACATCCCGGTCGAGTTGACCGAGTTCGATACGCGGTCATGGGCAGCGGTTGGAGACACCCCGGGGGTGGCCTGGGGAGAACCATCCGAAGTGCGTTCCGCCGTTCGCGCGGCCAAGGCTCAGGCGGATGTGGTCGTGCTCCTCTTACATGCCGGGTGGGAGATGTACATGGCGCCGCCGAGCGAAGAGCGCGTGCTGGCGCAAGCCGCCATCGACGGCGGCGCTTCGCTCGTGCTGGGGACCCACACGCATCTCATCCAGGCTACCGACGCGACGCGCCCGGGCACGCTCATCGCCTACGGCCTGGGCAATTTCGTGTTCGACGAGTTCGACGGCGGCGCAACCGACAGCGCCATCCTGCACGTGGAACTCACTCGCGCGGGAGTCGAGTCGTTTTCCTGGCAGCCGGTCGAAATCCAGTCCGGGTTTCCGGTCCTCGGCACACCCGCTCCCTGAGCGGGGCCCCAGCGGCTGCCTCAAGCACGGGGCGTGAGCTTCTCCCCTGCCCCCTTCCAGGGCAGCTCTTTCGGCAATCGTTTGGGCAGGGTCACGCCCGCCAGGCGCGGGGCCAGCTCCGCCAGCACCGCCACCGCCTCGTGCGTGTTGCCACGCTCCACCGCCGTGCGCAACCGCTCTCCCGCCCGCCCGGTCCACTCCCATTCCCTGCGAAACTGATCCGCCTTGAGCCAGTAGTCGCGCTTTTCCCACGCGGCAGCCGTTGTCTCAACCCCCGCGGCGATCTCCCCCAGCGCGATGGCGATGAACGCCAGTGCGTCGGAACGGGTGTCCAGGCTGCGCTCCTTGATCACGTGGGCGCAGGCCAGCGCGACCCACTGCATCAGCCGCGTTCGGTTGCGGCCCGCACTCTCGGGGTTAATCACTCGCGACACTCAGCGCCTCCAGGAGAAAAGTCGGGATATGTTATCATGCCTCGCGCGCCCAACCGGCCCGCAATCCTCCCGGCGCTCGGGCGCCAAGCTATGGACGACTCCCTCAAGGTTGTTGCCAGCAATCGCAAGGCCGGCCACGACTTCGAAATCCTCGACAAGTTCGAGGCCGGCCTCGCCTTGCTGGGCAGCGAGATCAAATCCATCCGCGCCGGGCAGGTCAACCTGCGCGAGGGATACGTGCTCGTCGATCACCGGCAAGCCTGGCTGATGGACACCCACATCTCGCCCTACGACCCGGCCAGCCGCATGAATCACGACCCGCTGCGCAAGCGGCGACTGTTGCTTCACAAGCGCGAGATCCTGCAGCTGCTCGAGGGCCAGCAGCAGAAGGGCCTGGCGATTGTCCCTCTGCGCATGTACCTTCTCAAAGGGCGCGCCAAACTCGAGATTGCCCTGGCCCGCGGGCGCAAGAAGTACGACAAGCGCCAGGCCATCGCCAAGAAGGACGCCGAACGCGAGATGCGTCGCGCCGTCCGGCGCCGCGGCTAGCTCCGCCCGCCTCACGGGAGACCTATGTCCACTCCGAGCTCCATCGCCGGCCTCAATGCGCTGGGCCCCGCCGAGCGCGACCGCTTGTATGCGGAATTCATCCCGCGCGTGCTGTTCGAACGCTTCGCGATCGACCCCGGGACCTTCTGCAATTCATCCGGCCAGCGCCTGTTCGAGGTGCGGGGCAAGCCGGGGTCGAGCATGGTCGAGGTCACGCTGCGCCATGAACCCCACGCCGTCGACCCGATCCTGTATGCTCACCTGACCGACACCGTGAACGGGCAGCTCCTGATCATGCTCTACATCATCAATGACCCCCATTCCGAGCGCTTCGATACCGACCGCCTGCCCGACGGCACGCCGACCGAATTCGGAATCTTCCGCCGCAATCTGCCCGCTGAGGAGGCCGCCTTCCGCGCCGGGCTCACGCCCGGTCAGGTGCGCCACGGGCTGCGCGTGCTCCGTCAATCCATCGAATGCTTCGAGCGCTTCGTCGCCCGCCTGGGTCTCACGATGTTCTTCGCCGAGCCGCTCGCCTATCACAACGCGGTGGTCTTCGAACATTACGGCTTCACCTACCAGCAGGGGCGGCGCTGGATGGAAAGCATCGACACGCGCTTCCGCAAGGACGGCGACCTCTTGCGCCGCCTGGATGGCTCCACCGTCTTCCGCCAGCCCGGCACCGAGCTCTCCATCCGCGGCCGCAGTTGGGCCATCCACGATGGCGTGCTGGGCGAACCCTTCACCGGCGTGCACATGTACAAGGTGCTCGGAAAGCACGCCGGCATCTCGACCTTCGCCGACGGCGTGTGGTGAGGTATAATGCGAGTCACGGGGATGAATGGCTTCGACGGTTGAGGCTGACCCCGGATGGCAGGCCGAGAGGCGCCGACCTCGTTAACTCAGCGCACAAGTCAAGTGCCAACCGCACTTACGCGGCTCTTCCTCTCGCGGCCTAACCCGTGAGATAGGGCCTGGCTCCCTGACCGGAGCCACGTCTGCCCCGTTCGTCTTCGCCCGGATGGGAGCAGACGCCACAATGGCGAAGTGCCGCGGGTCACGCCGCTACACTCGCGAAAGAGGGGCTTTCGGGTCCCAGCGGCTGGCCGGCAGGGTCACCCCGTCGTTCGGGTGCCTTCCGGTGAGAACCAATGGACGACTAAGCCTGTAGAGGTCCTCGGTCGAGTCAACTCGGACGCGGGTTCAATTCCCGCCATCTCCACCTGCAGGGGCGCACGCGCGCCCCTGCTCGATTCCATCTCCCGTGTGGGATGCGCGGTCACGCGCTGCGTCTGCCCCAGGGCCTGCGCCGCGGCAGGCATTACCCATGCCCTCGCGGTGGCAAGCAGGCCCTGTGTGTGCCGACCTGCCGTTCGATTGGGCAATCATCGCCGCCAATGAAATCTGACAGATCGTAGAACATCTGTGCTATAGTGCGAGCCGTGGGCCGGGTGCTTGGGAGCCAGAGCTGCCTGCGTGACAACTCGTGCGGGTCCGATTCCCGCCCGGGCCCCACCTTTTTGGCCAAGTCAATTCCCACGTGACAAGTACGAGAACTGGGCATACCATGGAAAATGACAGACAGCTCACAACGACCTGTACGAGCCAGCCGCAGCCGCCCCGCAAGGGGCGGTTGCGCTTTTTTGCATGGGTTGCGGGAGCCGAACAGCCAACAGCTTCGGAATTTGTGCCGGGCAGATGCTCACAAGACGGCTGCCGCTTGCGCCCTGTCCCTTCATCGTCATTCGACCCTGCAGACCAGGCCTTTGAGGTAGGCGCCCTCGGGGAAACTCAATCGCACCGGATGGTCCTCCGGCTGCGCCAGCCGCTCGATGATCATCGCCTGACGCCCAGCATCCTCGGCCGCGCCGAACAGCACTTTTTGAAAGAGATCTGCCGAGACCAGGCCGGAGCACGAGAAGCTGACCACGCACCCGCCCGGGCGGACGAGGCGAAAGGCCAGCCAGTTGATGTCTTTGTAAGCACGGGTCGCGCGCATCACGTCCGCCGCCGATTGGGCGAACTTGGGCGGGTCGAGAATGACCATGTCGAACATCTGCCCGTCGTCTCGCATCTGGCGCAAGAATCGAAACACATCCTCCTCAACGAAGCTCGCATCGGGAGTGGCAAGCGCGTTCAGCGCGTAGTTGCGTCGCGCGAGGCGCAAAGCCTCACCCGACGAATCGACATTGACCACCTCGCCGGCCCCGCCCGCGAGAGCGGCCACCCCGAATGATCCGCTGTAGGCGAAAGCGTTCAATACTCGGCCGCCGCGGGCCAAGCGCCCGGCCAGGTCGTGCACGGCGCGGCGGTTGTCGCGCTGGTCGAGGTAGAAGCCCGTCTTGTGCCCGCCGCGGACGTCGACCGCAAAGCGCCACTCCCCCTCGCGGACGATAAGCTCCTGCGGCGGCTCCTCGCCCGCCCGCAGACCCACCCGCAGCGGCAGTCCCTCTTTTTCGCGCACCTTGGCATCCGAGCGTTCGTAAACGCCGCGCACGCCCGGCAGCCGCGTGGCCTCCGGAACGATCACCTCCAGCCAGCGCTCGGCACCGGCGGAGAGCGATTGCACCACGAGCCACGCACCATACCGATCGAGTATCAAGCCAGGCAGCCCATCGTTCTCGGCATGCACCAGGCGCATTGCATCGGTCGCCGCGGCCAGCCCGGACCGCGCCCCGACAGCACGCGCCAGCCTTTGCTCAAAGAAACCGCTGTCGATCTCCTCTTCGTGAGACCAGGTCCACAGCCGTACGCGGATCTGCGAGGCGGGGCTGTAGGCACCGCGCGCCAGCCAGGTGCCGTCGAATGCCAACACCTCCACCGTCTCACCGGCCGAGGGATCGCCGCGGACGTCGCCAATCGCGCCCGAGAAGATCCATGGGTGGTGCTGGCGAACTGATTTCTCCCGGCCGGGTTTGAGCAGGACAGAGGCGTGGGTCATGGGTCTCGTGTCGGGGATGCGCGTCGTTCCGGTTGTGCCCACTGCGCGGCGGGCACCATTCCCTGATAGTCCTCGGACAAGAACGG
>JAPLGX010000212.1 GCA_026389925.1 Chloroflexota bacterium | reverse complement strand
CGCGCTCGGCCACGGCGTGCAGCAATCCTTCGCCGATCGCTTGGTAGGCCTGCGCTTCGTGCTGGCAGGATGGGCAGACAGCCAGATGTGCCCCGAGCGCGGCGGCCTGATCGGCCGTCAGCGCACCCAGCGCATGGGCTCCCATCGATTCACGTGCGTCTTGATGCGAATAGGATTTCATGCAGTTGACTCATGAGCGGAGAAACGCCCGCCACCACGAGATACGCCTGGAGGCGGGCATTTGGATTTGCCGGCGGGCGAGGCTCCGATCGGGCCTGGCCGTCTTGCCGTCTTCACATTTCGGCTGCGACGCCCAGTCCGCTTCCACAAAGCGCAGGCCGCCCTGCATCGCGACCGCGTTCAATGTGGAGAGGTGCAGTATCTGCCTGCACATTGATGGGGCCACGGCGGCCGCGGTCTTGGACTGGGTTTGACTCTCGCCGGTGTGTTTGAGCTGCGAAGGGAGCGAGACAGGGACCTTTGCCGCGCCTCGCTAGTCGGAGGCCGTCCAACCTTTCGCAGCTGGGCCATGCCGAGGCGAATGCGGGTCTTGACCGTGCCGATCGGCCAGCCCAGCACCTCGGAAATCTCGCTGTGGCTCAGGCCGCGGTAGAAGGCGAGCTCGATCGGTTGGCGCTGGGTTGCGGGGAGCGCGGCCACCGCCAGATGCAACGCGCGCCAGCGCGCTTCGTCGCCCTGGCTCGATTGATCTGGGAGGAGGGCCCATGTCTCATCGGGATCGGTCCCATCGTTCACAGGCGGCCGGCGCTGCTCGGCACGCAGGCGGTCGAGAGCGGTGCGCCGGGCGATGGTCAGCAGCCACCTCGAGACGGCGCCGCGGGCGGGGAGGTAGCGGTCGGCGTGCGCCCAGAGCTTGAGGAAGACATCCTGCGTCACTTCCTCAGCCGCCATCGCCTCGCCCAGCACGCGCGTGGCCAGCCCGAGCACCCTCCCGGCGTAGCGGTCGTACAGGTGCAACAAGGCGCGCTGGTCCCGGGCGGCGAGGCGGGCGGTCAATTGATGATCGGTTGCTTCTGAGAAAGCATGCCCCCGATAGAATTGCCTGGCATTATATCCAGCGTCTGACTCGGCGGGCGAATCGCGCGGCGCACCCGGAAGCGGGTGCGCCGCACATTTCGTCCGTGGCGGCTCTGGGCTTAGCCGGCCGTGCCCGCGGCGGCCGAGGTGAAGTCGAGCCCGGCTTGGCCGCGATCGACGTGCACGACGTCGCCCGACTGGAACTCGCCCTGCAACAGGCGCATCGCGAGCGGGTCCTGCAGCTCGCGCTGGATCGCGCGCTTAAGCGGCCGAGCGCCAAAGGTCGGGTCCCAGCCTGCCTCGGCCAGGTATTCCTTCGCGGCGGGTGTCACCGCGAGGCCGAGGCCGCGATCGCGAAGCAGCGCCGCCACCCGCGTGAGCTGGATGTCGACGATCTGCACCAAATTCCCGCGGCTGAGTGCGCCGAACACGACCACCTCATCGATGCGATTGAGGAACTCCTGGCGGAAGTGCGTCTTGAGCACCTCCAGCACCGCCTGGGAGGACGCCGGTGTGCCCATCTGCCACAGATCGCTGCCCAGGTTGCTGGTCATGATGACGACCGCGTTCTTGAAGGAAACGGTCCGTCCCTGGCCATCGGTCAGGCGCCCATCGTCGAGGAGCTGCAACAGAACGTTGAAGACATCGGGGTGGGCTTTTTCGATTTCGTCGAACAGAACCACCGCGTAGGGGCGGCGGCGGACGGCCTCGGTCAACTGGCCGCCTTCGTCGTATCCGACGTACCCCGGCGGTGCCCCGATCAGGCGGCTGACGGTGTGCTTCTCCTGGTACTCGCCCATGTCGATGCGCACCATGGCCTGTTCGTCATCGAACAAGAACTCGGCCAGGGCGCGTGCCAGCTCGGTCTTGCCGACCCCCGTCGGGCCGAGGAAGATGAACGACCCCAGCGGCCGGTTCGGATCCTGCAGCCCGGCGCGGGCGCGGCGCACGGCATTCGCCACGGCGCGGATGGCCTGATCCTGGCCGACCACGCGCTTCTGCAGGCGCTCTTCCATGTGCACCAGCTTCTCGATCTCCCCTTCCATCAGGCGGGTGACCGGGATGTTCGTCCATTTGGCCACGATGGCGGCGATGTCGTCGGCATCCACTTCTTCCTTGAGCAGCCGGGTGCCCTGGGCCTGGTGCGAGAGCTCCTGCTCCGCGGCGCGCAGCTGGGTTTCGAGATCGCGCAGCGTGCCGTAGCGCAGGCGGGCCGCCGTTTCCAGATCGGCTCGCCGCTCGGCCTGTTCGATCTCCAGGCGCGTGGATTCGATGCGCTCCTTGATCGAACGCTGGCGCATGATCACCTGCTTCTCGGCCTGCCACTGCGCGGTGATGCGGTGCGACTCCTCGTTCAGGTTGGCCAGCTCGCGCTGGATCTTCTCCAGCCGTTCGCGGCTGGCGGCGTCAGTTTCTTTCTTGAGCGCCTGGCGCTCGATTTCGAGCTGCATGATCTGACGGTCCACCTGATCCAGAGCCGCCGGTTTGGAGTCGATCTCGGTTCGCAGGCGGGCGCCCGCCTCATCGATCAGATCGATGGCCTTGTCGGGCAGTCGCCGGTCGCTGATGTAGCGATGGGAGAGGGTGGCGGCCGCGATCACGGCCGCGTCGGTGATGCGCACGCCGTGATGGACCTCATAGCGCTCCTTCAAGCCGCGCAAGATACTGATGGTATCTTCCACCGATGGCTCGTCAACAAGGATGGGCTGGAAGCGGCGCTCGAGAGCCGGGTCTTTCTCGACATGCTTGCGATACTCGTCCAAGGTCGTCGCACCGATCAT
>JAPLGX010000519.1 GCA_026389925.1 Chloroflexota bacterium | reverse complement strand
GGCCCAGCAGCAGCCCGATCTGGTCGAGCTGCGCGAAGGTCGCCGTGAGAATCGTGGTGTCGACGAGCAGGCCCCATAGGGCGTTTTCGGCCTCCTGCACCCGCGCGAGCCACGAGGCCCCGATCGCCTTGATGACGAGCTTCTGGTTCTCCGTCGTGAGCAGCGCGAGCCCGCCCGCGACGTGGTTGGTGATCTCCGTGTGCGCGGTGATCCTGTTCGGTTCCGTGGTCATGGGAACGTCGGGGGCTGCACGGTGATGCGCCCGGAATCGAACACCGCGCGCCGCCGCAGCTCGATGGAGAGGTTGGCGTTGGAGACGGAGTCCGCCGAGAAGCCGACGAGCACCAACGTCACGTCGACCACTCCAGGCACCGCCATCACCTGCGCGATTAACGGGGCGATGCGCACAGCCTGTCCGGCAAGCAGGGCGTTACCATAGGCGAGGACGGCGGCTTTGACCGCCGCTTCCCCCGCGTACCGCGCAGCGTCGATGACGGGGTAGACCTCGACGTAGATGTTCTTCGCGACGGGACGGCTGTAGCGCACCGTGCGGGAGGCCCCCGAGGCGTCGACGATCGTGCGCGAGGCGTTGCCGTGGGTCTCGATGCCCGCGGCCTTCGCGCGCCAGATGCCCTCGGCCACCGCTTGCTCCGTGCCTCCGAGCACCATCGCCTCAATGCTGTGCGCTGGGAGCCCGTCCGCGTTGGTGCTGTTCGTGGTGTTCTCGAAGACCACGACCTGCGTCACGCCGGTGATCGCCCCGAGCTCGGCGCGGATCGCATCGAGGGGCGAGCTGCCCCCGGTCTGAAGCTCCTGCACCCGGCGCATCCGAAGCGCGGGGTCGCTCTCCACGTCGGCGCCAGGCGTCGCGTCGGCGACGTTGGTCACCGTCGTCCACCCGCTCACGGGCGTGGCAATCGAGGTGATGCTTCCGGCGTTGGCGACGTGACGCCCTGTCTCCGTGCTCTCTGCGCCGATGCCCAGGACCGCGGGGGCGCCGGTGGGGTTGGTGATCGAAATCACCGTGCGCCACTGGTTCGACGGCTGCCCCGCGACGTGCGCAATCGAGCCCGCAGGGAGCGTCACGCCCGCTCCGAGGGTCACCGAGAGCACCACGATGCCGCGGGTAGCCTCCCGCCGCTCGACGCCCGAGAGCGCACACAGCGCGTCGAGCACCCCGAGGTTGGCGTTCGCCGGGTCGCGCGCGCTGTAGACCGTCGCCATGGCCTCCCATAGCTCGCGCATCTTCGCGGCCTGGATGCCCAGGAGCTGGCCCAACGGCTGTTCGGGGGAGAGGTCGAGCGCGACACCGGCCGTGCTCAATGCGGCCTGTACGTCGGCCGACATCGCATCGAGGATCTCGCCCGTCGTGGGGATCTCGAAGCCCGTCGCGGTGATTCCGCTCATTGCGTCGCTCCGGTGGTGGTGCCCACACGAAAGCCCCCGTCTTCGACCACCGCGCCGTCGGTCGAACGCGCGCGGAAGGCCACGGTGGCCGAGCGGTCGGCGGTGAGGGCGAAGCTGAAAGTGTCGAGCCCGGCGACGCCTGGAGTCGTCAGGATGACCCGTCGCAGCGTGGCTTCGGCGAAGGCCGCGGCGTTCTTCTGCCCGAGGATTTGGAGGTACGGCACACCGATGGAGGTGTCGAGAAACCAATCTCCGAGCCACAGCCGGATGCGCCCGCGGATGCGCTGCGCGATGGCCTCGGGGCCTTCGACCAGCGTCAAACGCAGGCCGCCGCGCACGCTCGTCAGCGCGAGGTCACCGTCGGCGTCGAGAGCGAGGGCGCGCACGCCTGAAGAGTGGGGGGCGCGGAGAACGAAGGGCTAGAGACTGTCCCCACACATCTCTGCCACGGTCGTGGGGTAGGATCGGGCATGCGCTCGGCCCTCGCTCTCGCCACCCTTCTGCTCGCCTGCTCGACCGCTGCCCCCCTCATCCCCCCTCTTGACGCCGCACCGTCGGACACCTCTGTTCCCGTCTGTGTGCCGGGGGCTCAAACCGCCTGCGCTTGCGTGGGTGGTGGCTCAGGCGCGCAGGTCTGTGCGGCAAATGGCACAGGGCTCGGACCGTGCCAATGCCCAGACGCAAGCACCAGCGTTGATTCTGGCAACGACGGCGCCAGCGACGCATTGGAAATGGACACGCCGCACGATGCTGAAGTGACCGACCAGCCATCGTTCGCCGATGTTCGCAGCGAGGATTCTTCACCTCCATGCATCGAAGACACCGCTCGCGATCCGGCCAACTGCGGGGCATGTGGGCGCCTCTGCATTACCCCGAACGGCACGGCGGGATGTTCAATGGGCGCGTGCGTGGTGGCGAGCTGCGCTGATGGATTCGCCGACTGTGACCACAACGCAGCCAACGGCTGCGAGGCAGAGCTTCGGGTAAGTTCATCAAACTGTGGGAGCTGCGGAATGGCATGCAGCTACGCCAATGCGTCAGGTGTTTGTCGAGGGCGCGCGTGTTCCCTGGGTACGTGTAGTGCGGGGTTCCGCGACTGCGAT
>JAPLGX010000047.1 GCA_026389925.1 Chloroflexota bacterium | reverse complement strand
CATCACGAGCAGGGTTGACTCCTCCGAGATCGCCTTGGCAATTTCAATGAGTTGCTGCTCGGCGACCGAGAGACGCCGGACCACCGCCTTGGGATCGACTTCGATCCCAAGGTCGCGGAGAGTCTGAACCGAATGGCGTCGCATCCCCTGCCAATCCACCACGGTCCCCAAGGCTCTCGTCGGGAGACGCCCCAAGAATATGTTCTCGGCCACGCCGAGGGAGGGCACCAGCGAGAGCTCTTGATAGATGGTGGCCACACCCCGCAAGCGTGCAACGGTGGGGTTGCCCATGGTCACCACTGTTCCTCGAAAGCGGATCTCCCCAGATTCCGCCTGGTGGGCTCCCGAGAGGCACCTGACCAGTGTCGACTTCCCACTTCCGTTCTGTCCGACGAGGGCATGGATCTCACCCGCCCTGAGGGCCAGAGTAACGCGATCCAGCGCCTGGACCCCGGGGAAGGCCTTGGAGATCTCCCTCACTTCCCAGATGGGACTTCCTTCAGACACCATTCTCTCCACCATCCTCAAGGAATCCTTCCCTGGTCGCGGGCTTGCGCTCGCGACCAGGGTTGGTCTTCACCCGACTGCTCAGATTGCCGCTATGGGCACTTGTACTCCTTGGAGGGCTTCGGGTCGAGCGTCTCCGGGTGGCAGAGGAAGTTGATCACGTTGGATGAGTCTACGATCGTCACGGGGGTCTCAACCCATCCGCCCGGGTAGGTCCCGGCCAGGCAGTCCAGCGTCACCTGCAGGACAACCTGTCCCATGACGTACGGAGTGGTGTTGACGGTCCCGTTCCAGGTCCCGGCGTAGATCTGCTCCATCCCGGTCGTGTCGCCATCATTCCCAAAGATGGCAATGTCATTGCGGTTGAGCGCCTGCGCGGCCATGGCAGCTCCGATCGCCTCGTAGTCGTTCGCGGCAATGACCACGTTGATCTCCGGGTGCGCCGTGATCATGTCCATCATCGCCGAGTTGCCGGTCTCGACGTTCCAGGCCGTCGGCAGCGAGGCGACGACAGGCATCTGCGGGAACTGCGCCAGAGCATCCTCGTAGCCTCCAATTCGCTGGGTCGAGTGATAACCGGGCTGCCCCTCCAGGGCTCCGACCGTCGCGATGCCATGGAACTTGCCCGCCACGTACATGCCCATCTTGTAGGTCCCACCGTGCTGGTTGTAGCCCACCACGCCTTGCACCGCGGTGGGGAAATTGGGGATGTCGGAGTTGACCATGATCACCGCGATCCCCGCGTCCACCGCCCGTTTCACCAGCGGGGCTTCCGCGTTCTCATCGTGGACTGAGAGGATGATCGCGTCGACACCCTTGGTGACGACGTCCTGGAGCATCGCCACCTGGCCGGCGATATCGCTCCCGCTTTGCGGGGCAAGCATGAACGTGTCCGCGCCCTTCTTGGCGGCCTCGTCACTGATACCCTTGCCGATTGCCATGTAGTAGTTAAACTCGGTCGCAGGAGGCATGTAGGCGATGTTGGGCCTCCCCCCTTTGAAGGCCAGGTTCGTGCATGACGCCTGCGAACCAGCATTTAGTGCAACCGGGCTGATCGCCCCGTAGGGCGGCTTGTAGGCCGCGTAGTCCGGTACAGCCGCTGCAGCCGGCGCCTGCGCCGGAGCCGAGGTCGCGGCTGGCGCAGCGGGGGCCGTGGTGGGCGCCGCCGTTGGCGGGGCGGCGCAGCCCACCAGCATCACAAGCACGGCTGCCATCCCGGTCAGCCGGGCAACCCCTTTGCGAGACAGATGTAGACGCATTGCAGTCCTCCTTCTCGAGCGACTCTGACCTCCGGTTACGACCATGTCACGCTGACATGCTCTCAGTCCATCCCTTCTCCCCTCCACCTCCTTTCCCACGCTCCTGCGGTCTCCGGCGTTTGCTGACTAGGACTACAGGCAGCCCCCTTGTGAGTCCCGGTTGCTCCCGGCGGACCCCTGGCTTCCGTTCGCTAAAGCCTTCCAAACTCCGCCAGGAGTTCTTCCACGCTCTTTCCTTGGCGAATGCGTTGGCGCGTGGCTTCCTCCTGTGCCGCCTGGGCTTGCGCCCGGGCCAGCACCTCCTGCGCCTGGGACTGAGGCACTACGACGATGCCGATCTCATCCGCCAATACAATGTCGCCCGGCGAGACCAGCGCGCCGCCGCATTGGATTGGCACGTTGACTTCGATGGGTTCCATGCGCTTGGAAAATGGCGAATGCGTCGAGCGGGGGACGATGGCTCGGCTGAAGATGGGGAAGCCCAACTTCTTGATTTCGTCCGTGTCGCGGATGGCCCCATCCACGACGGCCCCCACCACGCCCTTTTGCTGGCAGAGCCCGGCCATCAGGCCGCCCCAGATGGATGTTTCTGTCTCACCGGCGGCATCCACCAGGATGACATCGCCCGACTGGGCCACGGCCAGCGCGTCCAGGCAGTCCACCAGGTCGCCCGGGTACAGCCGCACGGTGAGGGCCACGCCGGTGAAGCGCGCATCGAAAAGAGGCCGGATGTCGCTACGGAGTACGCCCGATCGCTCGAGGCAATCAGCCACCACGCACGAGGGGCTGAAGATCGACAGCAGGGACCGGTAACCTTCGATCACTGAGGCCGCGGGGCGGCTGGAGTTGGCATTCACAATTCGTCGCATTGAAAGATCCCTCCCGAATACCCGTGACGCTGCTGAATGCCGGGCGCCGGTGATGCACCGTCCCTACGCGCGGCGCGCCGCGGCGACGGCCTCCACGAATTGGCGGGCGGTCGCGGTCAACTCATCGAAGTTCTTCGCGGCGATGGCACTTTTCTTAACGAGATTCCCGCCCGCCGCCACCGCCGCCGCACCGGCGCGAATGAAGTCGGGGGTCGTCTCCAGCGACACCCCGCCCACCGGGATAAGCTTCACCTGAGGCAAGGGCGCGCGGATGGCCTTCAAGTAATTTGGCCCCCCGATCTCGGCTGGAAATACTTTGACGAAATCCGCGCCACATTCCCACGCGGTGAGGATCTCCGTCGGCGTGTAGGCGCCGGGGATGACGACCGTACTGTATCGCCGACAGGTTGCGATCACGTCGGGATTCAGCGTGGGCGCGACGACGAATTCCGCGCCGGCGAGAATCGCCGCGCGGGCCGTCTCGGAGTCGAGCACGGTGCCCGCGCCGAGCAGAATCTCTCCGCCCAGCTGCTTGGCCGCCTGAGCGATTGTCGCCAAGGCATCCGGCGTGGTCATCGTGAACTCGATGGCGCGCACCCCGCCCTGCGCCACGGCGCGCGCCACCTGAACCAGCTCCTCCGAGCGGTCGAAGCGGACGATGGCCACCACCCCGGTTTCTTCGATGAGGCGAATTCGCTGCTCCCGGTCCATGGTTTCTCCTATCGCGCGATGCGCAGGCTGGTGCCCGTCGCGCCTCGCATCAGAGCCTCGGTTTCCTCGCGCGTGGCCCAGTTGAAATCACTCCACGAGGTTTGCTTCAGCGCCGAGAAGGCATTGCCATAACGGACGGCTTTTTCGACCCCGCCGTTGAGATGGCCGTAGATGAATCCCGCCGAGTAATTGTCGCCCCCGCCCAGGCGGTCGACGATCTCCACGTCGTAGGTCACATCTTCGTAGAACTTGCCTTCGGAATACGCGAAGGCGCTCCACGTGTTGCGCCAGACCGAGGGCGTCCCGCGCAAGGTGATGGTGACGGCTCGCAGGTGATAGCGCTCGGCCAGCTGCCGGGCCGCTTCCTTGTAGTCTGAGGCCTTGATTCCAAAGACGCGCTCCGTGTCTTCCTCGGTGGTGATGAGCACGTCGATGTTGGGCATGAACGGTTCCTGGACCGCTCGCGCCTTGTCCTGCGACCATAACTTGGCCCGGTAGTTGAGGTCGTAACTCACCAAGCAGCCTTTGGCGCGCGCCGTCTTGAGCGCCGCTTCGGTGACGGCCGCCGCGCTGTCGCTCAGGGCCGGCGTGATGCCGCTGGTGTGAAACCACTTGGCCCCTGCCAGGGCCTGCTCCCAGTCCACCTCTCCCGGTTGAATGCGGCTGATGGCGGAATAGGCGCGATCGTAGAGCACGCCGCTCGCACGCGGCGACGCACCGTATTCCACGAAGTACAGCCCCATGCGGTCGCTCTTGGTCCACACCAGATGGCGGGTGTCGACACCGAACTCGCGGGCTTTGTTCTGCGCCATTCGGCCCAGGGCGTTCTCCGGCACGCGGCTGACCCAACTGGCGCTCAACCCGAGCCGCGCGACACCCGCCGCCACGGTCAGTTCCGACCCGCCCACGGTCATCCCCACGTGAGTCGCTTGCTCCAGCCGCTGGAAATCGGGAGGGGCAAACCGCACCATCGCTTCTCCGAATGTCACGACCTCAGCCATCGGGCCTCCTGTGCAATGAGCGCGGCGGTCACCCCGCCTGCGCGCTCCAATCGATGAAGATATCGAGGAAACGCAGAGCTCGCGGGCCCGGATTGCGCACGCCGTGGGCGATGCCAGGTGGGATCGAAACGGCCAGGCCCGGGCGCAGAGGATGCTCGTTCTCGCCCAGACGGAGGACACCCTCACCCTCAAGAACGTAGTAGAACTGCTCTTCTTTCGGATGGGAGTGAACTGGCAGCGCCTCATTGGGGCGAACGCTGATGAGCCCGATCTTCAACGACTCCCGCCGCAGCAGGTGTTTGTTGTCGGAGTGTTCTCGAGCCACAGCTTCGAGCGTATTGGCGTCGACAATCAGGTCCATGTCCGATCCTCACTTTGAATGCCGCGACGTCTCTCCGGGTCGTTTCACCCGGCCCTTCCGCAACGCGCAGGGGCGCGGCCTACTTCGCCCGGGTCCGAGCGGCACGGGTCCGACTGGAGCGAACAGCCGGCCGGCGTCGCGTGCCAGCCGCAGCCAAGGGTTCCTGCTCGAGCTGCTCAACCCCGCGCCCCCACCCAAGCTGCGCCGAGAGTTCCGCGCCCGCGCGCTTCAATCCGTCGGTCAGCGCGTCGCGCGTCATGTGCTGCTCGATGCGTTCGACCGGCCCGGCCAGGCTGACCGCCGCGGCGATTCCCTTGTGGTCGAAAATCGGAACGGCGACGCACATCACATCCGCTTCGTGCTCCTGCTGGTCGATGGCGTAGCCTTGCTCACGCACCCGCGCCAATTCGACCCGCAGCGTGCTCATATGCACAATCGTCTTGTCGGTAAAGCGCGCCAGGCGCTCGTTCGGGTAGCGGGCGTGCAATTCCTCTTCGGGCAAGTAAGCCAGGAGAACCTTGCCGACACCGGTGCAATGCGCCGGCGAGCGATTACCCACGCGCGAGGACATGATTCCGATGGGGTGCAACCCGGCCAGCTTTTCGAGGTAGACCACTTCCGTTCCATCCAGGACGGTCAGATGGACGGTCTCGCCGAACTTATCGCGCAAGCCTTCCATGACGCCCACCGCTTTATGGCGAATGTCGTTGTTCAGCAAGAAGCGACTGCCGAGCTCCAGGCATGTTACGCCGGGCCGGTATTTGCCTGTGAGGGGATCCTGTTCGACAAAACCCTGGGCTTGAAGCGTAACCAGCATACGGAAGGTGGTGCTCGGGTCGAGCTGAGTGGTCTTGCTGATTTCCACGAGGGAAAGCGGTGGCTCGTTGGAAATGAAGGAGCGCATCAGCATCAGCGCGCGGCTGACAGAGCGAATCTCGTACCGGGCTCGGGAGGGACGGCGCTCGGTCGCGATCACTTTGGCGTTTTTATCTAATAAAAATGGGTTGCATACGATGAAATAATACGCGAGAAGGGGTCCGTTGTCAATAGCGGGGCTGCGACGACGATGAGGCAGGCGGCCAATGGCTCCATGGTCCGATTGGCCATGGATTGCGCGATAGCTGCGCCTAGGTATTACCAGGGCATTCCTCGGCCGCGCCCTGCCGCCGGGGCAAGACCGCGTTAGCCTGCGGCTCTCTCTCACGCTGCCGTTGGGAAATGCCCTGTGTGGGGATCGGGAGAATCCAAGGGGATGCGTCGGGCGATTCGGGAGGTGCGTCCAAGAGTGGGGAGCGACAATTGCGTTGCGCTGGGCAACAGGCAGTGAAGCATCCCCTTGGCCCAATCAGCCGACCCGGCGCCGGTCGGCCGGCTTGAATGGGGCGCACCGTGGCGTTGAAGCCAGGAGCTGCTCCAGTCAGCCTTTGACTACCGCAACAGGACGCAGGCGGGCCACTTTGGACGCCAAACCGGCGCGATGCATAACATCGACAACTCGGTCGACATCTTTGTAGGCCTGGGGAGCTTCCTCGGCCAACCCGGGGAGGGAGCCGGCCCGAATCTGGATTCCTTGGTGCTCAAGCTCCGCCCGCAAACGGTCGCCGCGCACTTCGCGCTTGGCCTGGGCGCGGCTCATGACGCGCCCCGCCCCGTGACACGCCGACCCAAAGGTAAGCGCCATGCTGGCCTCGGTGCCCAAGAGCACCCACGAGGCAGTACCCATCGAACCTGGCACGAGCACCGGCTGCCCCAGCGCGCGGTACTCCTCGGGTACCTCGCGCGCGCCCGGGCCAAATGCGCGCGTTGCGCCCTTGCGATGGACGCATACCTTCACCGGTCGCCCCTCGATCTGGTGCGTCTCAACCTTGGCCATGTTGTGTGCGATGTCGTAAACCTGGCGAAGATGGACATTGCGGACGTGGCCGGCCAGCACCCGCTCAAAACTGCCTCGCGCCAAGTGAGCCAACACCTGGCGGTTGGCAAAGGCGTAGTTGGCGGCCGCCATCATTGCGCCCAGGTAGGCCTGCCCCTCAGGAGATTCGAGCGGAGCGCACACCAGCTCGCGATCGGGCAGTTCGATGTGATAACGGCGCACCGCGCTCTGCAAATCCTGGACGAAATCCGTACACACCTGATGGCCGAAGCCGCGCGAACCGCAGTGAATCTGCAGGGCGAGGCAACCCTCGCGCAAGCCCATCGCATTGGCTGCGGCGAGATTGAACACCTGCTCGACAACATCAACTTCGAGGAAGTGGTTTCCGGCGCCCAGCGTCCCCAGTTGCGGCCGCCCGCGTTCCTTGGCTCGCTCGCTCACCGCCGCCGGCTGCGCGCCCTCGAGGCAACCGTCTTCCTCGGTCCGCCCCAGGTCTTGCGCCTCGGCCAACCCGTGCGCGAGAGCCCAGCGCGCGCCCTCCCGGCACACGCGCTCAAGCTCCGTCAGGCTCAGCGGGAAGTGCCCTTTAGTTCCCACACCGCTTGGGCAATCGTTGTAGAGCGCGGCCGCCAGTTCGGGCAGCAGCCCACGCACCGCCTCCAGCTCGATCGCGGACGACATCAAACGCACGCCGCAATTGATGTCGTAACCGACGGCCCCCGGCGAGATGATCCCGTCAGGCAGGGCGCTGGCCATGACGCCCCCGATGGGCATGCCGTAGCCCTGATGGACGTCGGGCATCACCACAACCCGCCCCACCACCCCCGGCAGGCTCGCCACATTAAGGGCCTGCTCCATCGATTGATCTCCAAGCGCGTCGTCAAGCAGGTGATCGTCGGCGAAGAGCCACAGCGGGACCCGCATCCCCGGCCGGTAGTCGGCGGGGATCTCCCACAAGTAAGGATGGCGCTGGACAAATGCACTCTTCGGAACCATCACGATTCAGCCTCAACCGCAATTCGCGGCTACACGTCGAACACGATCGTCGCCCGCCATCCCGCCGCATCCTCTTCGACGCGCAGATTGTGGAATGTGACCGCCTTGATATCGCGCGTCCAGGCGATCACGCGCCCTCCGCGCAGGTCGGCCTGCAATACTTCGCGACCGATCGCTACGATCTGGATCTCATCGTACGCCAGGCGCTCATGCTCCTCTAGGAAGAGCAATTCGTTCAGCCAGGCCACGAGCAGGCACTCCCAGTCGACGCCCGTCAACTGCAGTCGGCGCTCATAGCGCGGCGTCGCGGTGAGGCGCATGCCGGCCAGATGGTAGAGTCCCATGGCGGCGCGACGAAAGAGCTCTGACGCATTGGGCGCCGTGACACGCATCGCCCAGTCGGCGGTGTGTTCGATTTCTTCAACCCCGGACGGCCACGAACCGCTGGGTTCGTCCATGAGTATCCTCAAGTCCTGGGGCCGTCCGCCGGCTCGCATGCGTGGCACACGGCCCGCTGGCAGTATAGCCCATCGGAACCGCCCCATGCCCGCGGCCCAACCCGCGGCGCCCGATTGCGCTACACTGATGGGTGCGAGCGCAGAACGTGGTGAGAGCCGCGGGGTGCCGCGAACCCAGGTGGACAGCCTTTACGATCCGGGCCGACCCACAATAGCCAGGAGGCGAAATGCCGGACATCCCTACTCTCGCAGTGATTGGGGGCTCAGGTCTCTACTCTATTGAAGGGCTGAGCGATGTCCGCGAGCACGACCTGACCACGCCTTTCGGCAGGCCGAGCGATCCCATCGTCGTCGGCACACTCGAAGGACGGCGCCTCGCCTTCCTCGCACGCCATGGTCGCGGCCATCGCTTCACACCGAGCGAGGTCAACTATCGCGCCAACATCTTCGCCCTAAAGCTGCTCGGCGTACAGCGCATCCTCTCGATCTCGGCCTGCGGCTCGCTGCGTGAAGACTACTGCCCGGGCGAGATTGTGGTGCCCGACCAGCTTTTCGACCTGACGCGCGACCGTCCACGGTCCTTCTTCGGGCGCGGGCTCGTGGCCCACGTGGGCACGGCGGACCCCTACTGCGCCGACCTATCGCGGGAAGTCGTGAATGCGGTGCAGCGCACGGGGGCAACGGTGCATGCCTCCGGCGCGTTGGTCACGATCGAAGGCCCTCGCTTTTCCACCAAGGCCGAATCCAACACCTACCGCCAGTGGGGGATGGCCATCATTGGCATGACAACTTCTCCCGAAGCATTCCTGGCACGCGAAGCGGAGATGTGCTACGCGGTGATGGCCCACGTGACCGACTACGACGTGTGGCACGTGAGCGAAGCCCCGGTGACGGTAGAGATGGTCGTGCGCATCCTCAATCAGAATACGAGCGTGGCCCAGGCGGCGATCCGCCTCATGGCCAAATCGCTGCCGGCCGAAAGGACCTGCGCCTGCCCGCAAGCGCTCAGCTCAGCCATCATCAGCGCCCGCGAGGCCATCCCACCCGCTACTCTGCGGGATCTTGAACCGTTGGTAGGCAAGTACCTTTCCTCTCGCGGCTGACCCGGCCCAGGCTGATAGGACCCCACCACCGCCGGGGCGCAAGGCTGTCCTATTCTCTCCTCGCAAGGGTCTGCGCGATTGGGCTGCGGTCGAGTCCGTATCTCCCTTCGCTGCGGACGCCCCGACCGGCCAGGTCTGTTGGGCCACGCTCTGCTCGCCCGCGATGAGTTGCAGGAAGTCCTCGACCACGTGCGGATCGAATTGCCTCCCAGATTCGGACCGCAGATAAGTCAAGGCACGCTCTGCAGACCACGCGGCCCGGTAAGGTCGATCCGCTCTCGGCGCATCCCATACGTCCACGACGGAGAATAGCCTCGCCGCCAGGGGGATTTGTTCGCCCTTGAGTCCTTGCGGGTAACCGGTGCCGTCCCATTTCTCGTGATGCCCATACGGGATGTCAATCGCCGGCCGACCCTTGTAGGTCCTGGGCACACGACATCGCACCTCGCTGGTTCATGATCGCTTGCCGACCGCGACGGCAATAAGCTCACACCTCACTGGCCCGAGAGCCTGGCTGCTCATCACGATCGTGGCACCGAACCGGGGCGATCGCACGGGCTGGCGTCGGTCGGGCTCCTACCGGATGCGGGCGCTCGCTTTGTCTGCGTACATCGCCTTGTCGGCTCGTCCCAGGGCCTGACGCAGATCCTCGCCCTCGCCCGCCGTGGCCACGCCGACCGCGACATCCAGCGGCGGGCTGCCGCTCGAGAGGTTTTGGCGGCGCACGGCGCCTCGCAATCGCTCGAGCACGCGCTGGGCATTCTCGGCCGAGGTGCCCGGCAAGATGATGGCAAACTCGTCGCCCCCCAGGCGGGCGACAATATCCTCCTGGCGGAAGGTGGCACGCAAGACGTAGGCCAGCGAGCGCAAGAGCAGGTCTCCGGCTTCGTGCCCTTGTTCATCGTTGACTCCCTTAAGCCCGTTCAAGTCGAGCATGATCAGGCTGACCGGCCGCACACGTCCGCGGTCGAGGCGGGCGAGCTCTTCATCAAAATACAGGCGGTTGTAGACCTGGGTCAGCGGGTCATGGGTGCTCATCACGCGCAGCCGTTCCTCCTGCTGGACGCGGCCCGAGATGTCGCTTAGCACTGCCAACGTCCCCTCAAACCTTCCGTCAGCTGCGCAGCGTGGCGACCCACTCACCTGCACGGTCAAGCGTGAACCGTCGGCCCGCCGCGTCATCAATTCGTACCGGTCGGCCTGCCCTCGGCGCCGGCGTTCATCGGCGGCCTCCACCACGGCGTGCTGGTCGGCGGGGATGATGCTCCTCCAGTCCGTCCCCACCAGGCTCGCCGCGGGCGCTCCGAACATCTCCGCCGCCGCCTTATTCACGTACTGAATGCGTCCCTCGCTGTCGAGCAGGGCAATGCCCTCGGTCACGCTTTGCAGGATGTCTTCCTGGAAGCGGCGCAATCGCTCGAGTTCGTCACGCGTCCGGTTGCGTTCGGTCACGTCGCGGATGATCGCTTGGAAGTATTCGTGACCCTCGACCTCCACGACATGCGAGCTGACCTCCACCGGGAACTCGCTGCCGTCGCTGCGCAAGTGGACCGTCTCGACCACCCGCCCCCCGCCCCCTCAATGACTGTACGCATGTCGTCGGCCA
>JAPLGX010000440.1 GCA_026389925.1 Chloroflexota bacterium | reverse complement strand
AGGCTCGGCGCGCGGCCATGAGGCCAGGCCCGGCAGAGCGCCGGGCCTGGCCTCCACAACGCGGCGTGACGCCTCCGCCGTGCGTTCACGGAATCAAGAACGTCGATGTCCCGTCCGGCAGCGGCGGTGCCTGGCCGGCCTCTTCCTGCGCCTGCCAGGCCTCGTCGGTCATGCGATTCTCCGGGGCCACGGTGAATTCGTAGTAGGTGAAGACTGCGCCCGCGGCGACGCGCCACGGCGTGTCGGGCACGACCACGAAAATCACGGCGGGTTGGCCGATGGCCTCCTCCAGCACCGCCAGCAGGCTGTCGCGGCCAATGCCGGTGGCAACATCCGCCACAAGGGCCGCCTTCTGATCGTGCAGGTCGCGTTGCGATGGATCGTTTGGATCGCGATCGGCGGCCGCCAGGGTCAGCGCCTCGATCTCGCCGCCGAAGTAGCGCATGCGCGTGTAGTCGTCATCCGAGATGGGCGCGCCCGCCAACTCCTTCTCGGCGGTTCCTTTCAGGAAGGCCAGCAGCTCCTCTAGATTCTCCAGATTGCTGCGCGTCAGGTCGGTCAAAAGGCCGCGCTGGGCGAGGCCGGTGCGCGTCATCTGCGAGAGCGCCAGCAGGCGCGCATAGACCTCCGGGTTTGGCTCGACGTACGAGCGCGGAGGATTCTCCGGGCCCATGCCGCCCATCTCCGCCATGACTTGCTTGGCGTAGAGAATCGTGTCGTGTTTGAGCTCGGTCCACGAGCCGAGCGCGGTGTTCAAGTCCTTGCGCGACCACGCCGCGCTGCGCATGAAGGCCGGGTAGCGCGCATCCTTAGGCGCGAGCAACGGCTGGAAGGAATACAGCCACGCCCAGTACAGGTTCTGCGTCCACGAGTCCTTGCCCAAGGCGGCGATTTCGGTTTGCACCTTCTGCATTTGCGACGGGAAGTTGGCGTAGGCCGTCTCGCCCTGTGCTTCGAGAATGCCCAGCGCTTCCTGCGAGCCCATTGCGGCGAAGAAATCCAACCCCTTCGGCAAGCCGCGCGGGTTGTCGACCGTGCCCACATTGCGCCAGATGAGTTGGCCAAAGACGTAGGCATCCAGTGTGAAGCGCTGGCCCATGACGCGGAACCCGCTGGTGGCTTCCTGCTTGTCCTCCCAGATCCACACCCACATCGAATTGACTTGCGGAGGGGGCAGCTTGGCCGCCGCCTCACGGAACTGATCGAGCTTCGTGTCGTCGCCGAAGGCGGCCGGCGGCGCGCCCACATCGAAGATCTCATCCGACAGCGCACCGTATTCCTGCACCGACAGATCGTCGGCCTTGCCCACGATGAAAACGGTCGGCTCGTAGACCGAGCGCCACAGGCTCTCGGCGCTGCCCGCCTCGGCCGATGACGCGCTGCGCAGCGCCTGCACCACCAGCAGCGCCCGCTGAGTCTCGAAAGCATCGCGCACGCGGAAGGTCAGCCGCCCGTACCACATCATCGCACGGAAGTAGCGCTTGAGTTCCTCGCTGCGCGTGTAATGTCCGCGCGGCACGTACTGGCTGTAGTCCTCGACCAGCTTCCTGTCGGGCGCCAGGTCCGCCCGGTCCCAGATAGGCGAGACCTGCGGCCCCTGGTGAGCTCCAATCAGCATCAGCTCGGAATCCACCAAGGGCTTGACCTCGGCCGGGAAGGGATCCGTCAGCCCCAGCAACTGGGCCGCCACGGCAAAGAACGCCACGTTGCGCAGCGCCGGCTCCGCTAGCGCCGTGCCGGCCACCGCCGCCTGCTGATCGATCGATGCCGCCAGCATCGTCCGGGTGAACGCGCTGATGGCCGTGATGAACTTCTCGCGCTCGAGATCCCGCAGCATCTTGTCGAAGATAAGATGGTAGACGTGGAAGACCGCGTCGGTCGTGATGAAAACCGGCTGGTCTTGCTCATAGCGCAGCGATTCATAGACCTGGTAAAACTCCTGGTACGTTCCCGGCGCGGGCCGCACAACAACGAACCCGTATTCGCTCAGGCGCTGGCGCGCCTCCGCCGGGAGGTCGAAAGCACTCAGGTTATTCACCTGAGCCATATCCACGGGCAGCGAGTATCCGCCGTTAAACTGCGCCGGCAGGCTGATGCTCACCTCGGGATACTCTGCGAACGCCGGCGGGTAGACACCCGTGGGAGGAGTGACCTGGGCGGCCGGCGTGGCGGAGCTCGCGGTGAGCGGTGCGCTGGGTCTGCCTGTGAGAAGGCCGAGCGCATTGCAGGCCAGCCCCGCCAGCACCAGGACGGGGATGGCTGTCTGCCACGGACGAAGTGAGCAAGCGCGCATGTTCACCTCCATGATCCTTGAACGAGAACCAGCGGATGTCCCTCGGCCGAGCGCACAATCTGGAATTGGGAGAAGCGTCCGCTCCAGCGGGCATCCAGGCTGAACCCGAATCCGTTCCACCGCCAGAGCGTGAGATTGCCAGCATCCGTGGAGCGTTTGGCGCTGTAGCGGCCCTCCAGCGCAATGAGTTCTTCGATTCCATCGCGGTCGATATCCATCGCGCCGAGGTGCAACAGCGGGTCGGCCAGGGCCGAGCCCGCCCACACTTCGCGCCAGCGGCCGTCCCTCCAGCCGATCAGGATGAGATGGCAGCTCGCGCCGGCCTCATCGTGGAAGCCGCGCAGGCGACCGCCGTGGGGCAGGAAGCGGTCGATCGGCCAGGGCGCGTACGGCCGCCACACGAGCAGCGCGAGTTCGGGTTTGCCGTCGTGGTTCAGGTCAGTGATCAGCCCCTCGGCCACACTCCATGCTGCGGGGCTTTGCCAGAAGATGCGATCGCCTGAAGTGACCCGGGCCAGACCGGCCGTGAGAGACAGCTGTTCGGGAGAACCGTCGCCATCGAAATCGGCGGCCGTCGGCTGGGGAACCGGAGCGGCGGAGGCGGGAGTGGCTGCCCACGCGAGGCTCTGACCGCGCCACTCCAACGTGGAGAGGCTGGCTGGCGAGAGAAGGCAAAGGGCCATAGCGCACATGAGAAGCGCGAGCGGACGCCGCTCGAAGGGCGAGGAGGAAACAAGCCAAGAAACCCTTGAAGGTGGCATGCAAGTGGCGTCTAGATTATACGTCGTCGATTGGCGAAGCTTCGTGCCAGCCGCCCCAGTGGCGAGATGGGTGGCCCTCACGCACGAAGTGGCGTCTGGCGGCGGCCCTTTCGATCGGCAGGCCCCACCCCGCTCAGTCTGCGGGGCGCGAGTGCCGCGCTCGGCGGCGCATTCTTGCCGTTGGAGGAGACGCACAACCGCCGCAGTCAGCCGCGGCGGTTAGTCTTCGTGGATCATTGGAGATGCGCCGCAGAGCTACTGCGGACACAAGGCCAGTTGCTGTTCTTCGATGATCATCACCGGCGCGCCGCCCAGCTTCTTGACGGTCCCTTCGACCATCACACAGTCGCCCGGGTTCACCCCGCCGTACGCGTAGTTCCAGTCGTAGCCCAACATGAAGAAGGCATTCTGCTCATTGGAAAACTTGATGTAGTAATCGCCGCGCCGGCCATAGCCCACCCGCACCCTGCCCCGCACGCACAGCGACTGGCCAATCTCAGCCTCGCCGACGGTCAGCGCATCGCGACAACCCGTCTGCGAAGTGGCCACCCCGGGCGAAGAGCCTGCCGACTGCGCTGTGGGCCACACGCCGGTGGGCAAAGGCCGCATCAGCGCCCAGCCCTCGTACGGCCGGTCGAGCAGCGTGTTTATGACATCGTTTCCGCCGGCAACCGGTATGAACCCAACCGCCAGGGCGAAATCCGCTGCGAGCAGCAGGCCGGCCAGCGCGGGGAAAAGGACCCGCGCCGCAGGCGCCACGGCCACTCGATTGGCAGCCATCGCCGCCACGAACCACGAGGCCACCGGCAGCAGGGACAGCATGATCAGGCCAAACGTGCGGAAGGCGGAGGGCCGGTTGGGAGCCGCGCGCGCTTCAGCCGCGCGCCGGGCAATCATCACCTTGAACAGCAGAAAGAGCAGCAGCGTCACTCCGGCGACAAGCCAATGTCCGGGGAAGGGGTTGAGGGTATAGAGGAAGAGCAGCGGAAGTGCCAGATCGAGGAGCAGCAATGCCCCGAAGACGAGCAATACCGCGCCGTGCGGTGCCTGGTCCACGCGCTGGGGCGCCGGCTGCGAAAGGTCGTGCTGGCACAATGGGCAATAAAGCGAATCCGCCTTGATCGTGCCGCCGCAGCTCGGGCAGACCAGGGTCTTGACCTCTTCCTCGACCGGCTCGGGTTCAAATAGATCGCGAAAGGCTTCGATCGCCCGTCGGTTTTGCGAGAGATGACTCAAGATGGCCTCGAAAAGATAATGTCCCACGTGCCGGGGAGGATGCCTTCATTGTACTCGTCCCGCAGCCGGCGGCAACTGGCAGTTCCCTTGCCGCCCCAAACGAGTGATGGTCTCCACGCCGGACCTGAGGGGGGCAGGCCCGGCAGAAGACCATCGTTGGGCATATTACAGCGCGACTCCCTGCGAGTCAAGCACTCGAAAGGCCTCTTTGGGCACTTCCTGTAACTGGTTGATAATGACGAATGTCCCGCGCGTACCTGACCCATGCGTGACGGTGCAATTTTCTTGCCATCATGCCGCAAGCGCGATTCTCGAGAGGGTGGCCTCCGCAGCCGTCCGCCGGCCCGAAAGCCTCCCGCCAGCCGTGGACCCCGCCCCCGAACGTCAATGAAAGGAAGGCATAAATGAGGATTGGACTCGTGTTCCCTCAGACCGAATACGGGAACGATCCGGCCGCAGTGCGCGATTACGCGCAGACGGCTGAGGCGCTCGGTTACTCCCACCTGCTGGCCTACGATCACGTCCTGGGCGCCAACCCGGACAGGCCGGGCGGCTTTTCCGGCCCCTACACCTATCGCACCCCATTCCTCGAACCGTTCGTCCTGTTTGCCTACATGGCGGCTCTCACTCGGAGCCTCAAGTTTTCCACGGCCATCTTGATCTTGCCGCAGCGCCAAACGGCGCTCGTGGCCAATCAGGCGGCCACCCTCGACCGCCTGTGCCAAGGACGGCTTCGGCTGGGTGTGGGGCTGGGCTGGAATCCGGTTGAGTATCACGCGCTGGGGCAAGACTTTCACACGCGCGGCCGCCGTTTCGAAGAGCAGGTGGAGTTGCTGCGGCGCCTGTGGACCGAGCCGCTGGTGACCTTCGAGGGACAATGGGAGCGGGTGGACGGTGCCGGGCTCAATCCACTTCCCGTTCAGCAGCCGATCCCGCTTTGGTTCGGAGGCAGCGCCCCGCCGGTTATCAATCGGACGGCACGCCTGGCCGACGGGTGGATTGCCCCGCAGCGCGAACCGGCAGACGCGAGACCTCTCATTGACATGCTGCACGAGGCCCTTGAGGCTTCGGGCCGCGCCACGAGCGCCTTCGGCATCGAAGCGCGGATGCAGTACGCCGAGCCCGATCCATCGCGCTGGACGTCAACGATAGACGCCTGGCAGAAGCTGGGGGCCACTCACCTCTCGCTCAATACGATGGGCTGCGGGCTGGAGAAGCCCAGCGACCATCTGGCCGCGTTGCGCCACTTCGCCGAAGCCCTCAGGCTGAGTACGGCAAGGGGTTGACCGCTGGCACACAGCCGGGTGAATTAGTCTTGGATCGGAGCGAGAAGTACCGCGGATTGTGGCGGAAGAGGGACCTCGGCAATGAGCTCACCCAGCGGGAGGATCCTGCCGCTCAATTCGTCGCGGCAGGCACGCGCTGAGGGCCATCCAACCTCCGAACGCGCCAGACGCAGCGTGCGTTGTCCGTCGCCGAGATTGACCAGCAAGGCCAGGGCCTCCTTGCCAAGCTCGCGCGCCAGCGCCAGGCACGACTGGGCCGGCTCCACAGTCAGCACGCGCATGTCTCCCTCGCGCAGCGCGCGATACTTCTTGCGCAGCGAAATCAGCCGCTGCAGGTGGCGCCGCAAATCGACATCCCAGCACGCCCTATCCCACGGAAAGGCGCGCCGATTGTCGGGATCCTTTTCGCCCTCGACCCCGATCTCGTCGCCGTAATACAGGCCCGGTGCGCCGGGGAAGAAGAACTGCAGGGTGAAGGCCAACTGCTCGAGCAGACGGTCGCCGCGCAGCACCGTGCGCAGGCGCGGCACATCATGCGTCCCTAGCATGACGTAGTGCGCCAGGTTGGCCTGGCCAGGGTAGGCGGCCAGGATCTCCATCAATCGCGCGCCGAAAGCCGCCGCGCCGAGCGTCTTCTTTGCGAGAAGGTTGAGGCAGGCTTCGCGAAACGGATAGTTGATCAGCCCGTCAAAGACCGCCGGCCCAACCCACTGCGGGGCGACCTCCCAGATTTCCCCCACCAGGTACGCTTCGGGGTTGGCGCGCTTCACCCGTTCGCGGAATTCCCCCCAGAAACTCATGTCATCAATTTCGTTGGGCACATCCAGGCGCCAGCCGTCGATGCCTTGCTCGATCCAGTACGCCGCCACGTCGAGCAAGTAACCGCGGGTGGCCGGGTTGCGCACGTTGAACTTGGGCAGATTCTTGAAGCGCCACCATGCCTGATAGTTGTGCGCCTCGCCCGGGCCGTAGGCATCCAGCGGGAAGCGCTGGATGTGGAACCATTCGCGATACGGCGAGTCGGCCTCATTCTCGAGCACATCGCTGAAGGCGAAGAAGCCGCGTCCACAATGGTTGAACACCCCGTCCAGAATCACGCGCATGCCGCGCCCGTGGGCGGCTTCTAGCAAGTGACGGAAGTCGCTCGCCGAACCGAGCTTCGGGTCGAGGCGGTAGTAATCGGTTGTGTTGTAGCGATGGTTCGAGGGCGAAAGAAAGATCGGATTGAAATAGAGCGCGTTGACGCCCAGGTCCGCCAGGTAGTCCAGACGGGCGTGCACACCGGCGAAATCGCCGCCCTGAAACCCGCGCAGCGTGGGTGCCGCGCCCCAGGGTTGCACTTTCGGTGGATCGAGGGCCGGGTTGCCGTTGGCGAACCGGTCGGGGAAGATCTGGTAGAAGACCGCCTCGCTGATCCAGGAGGGGGAGGTCATACGCCTCCGGCCTCAGGCGCGGCCGGCGGCCAGCCGGCGATCCGTTTCAGTCCTCCGCGCAATAAGCCCTGCTCGTGCTCCGAGAGAACCTGCAGACGCAGGGTCAGCGTTTCCGCCTTGCCGGGCCCGAGGTTGAATTCGAAACGTTGAGCCACCTCGACCGCCAGAAGTCCGGGAGTGAAGGCGGGCGGCTCAGTCGAGGCGCGCGAGGCGCGTGAAAGGATCGCTGTTCCGCTGAGCGTGTTATGCACGCCGGGCTGCGGGCCGCCGGCCACGACCGGGACGAGCGAATCAGGCGAGGCGCCCAGCAAGCGCTGCCCGTCGGGTGCAATCTCCGATACGATCTCCAACCGCACGCGGCGCGGCTCATGGTGCGCGTTGTGGAAGCGGTAGTTCACGCGCATCCCGTCGGGCGTCAGGCGCACGTTCTTGGTCATCTCCAGTCGGTAGCCGAAGAATCGCAAGAAGGTTACTCCGCCCTCTTCCAATCTGAAATCGAGTTCTGGATCGGCGGGCAGCACCGGTTGATCATCGAGGCGCACGAAGTCGTTCAGCGCGCGGCGGCGCACCGGGCGCCCAACCTGCTGGGGCGCGCCGGCAGGCATCGGCCAATACGGAAGGACCGAGCCGAGCTCCGCTGCAAGCCCGTCGGGCAGGAAGGCCCCACGCCGGCCGGGGGCGGCCTCCTCCAGAGGCAGGGGTTGGTCCCACGGCGACAGCTCACTCCAGGCAGGCAGGGAGGCAACCCCCTGCATGAGCGTCACATCGGTGCGATAGCGGCCCTCGGGCACCGCCCACGGGTTGCCCACGTGCTGCGCCCCGTCCACCAGATCGAACCAGTACACGACCCGCCCGCCGAAGTGGCTGAGCACGATCAGGTGGCGGTGATCTTCGAGCAGGATCTCATCCTCACCGTCGCCGGTCACGTCCTCAATCGAGGCGCGCGCCGGCGCGCCCGGCTGGAGCTGCCCCTCCGCAATCTCCGCCGCGCGAGCCAGAGCGAAGGTCGCGGCCACGCCTTCCCACTCCGGACGCCCCCGCCCACCCTGCCCCGGCTGCCCGTAGCGAAACTGATGCAGGCAGAACGTACGAATGGCCGAGCGGTACAAGGCGGCGCAGG
>JAPLGX010000349.1 GCA_026389925.1 Chloroflexota bacterium | reverse complement strand
GAAGAGTTCGACGCCGACGTCATCGTAGCGGGTGCGGTCGCGCGCCGCTGTTGGCGCGAGATCTTCTCCAGGCGATACCAGCCCTCGTAGACGGCCAGCGCCTCGCGGATACCAGGCTGGCGCAGCGCCTCTTCCAGCCTTTTTCGGAAGTCACTGTCGTCTTGCCGCTTCACTCTTTTGCTGCCCATGAGTCCTCCCATCCGCGACAAAGAGACGCTTGGGGTCCGTCTAGGTTCCTTCATTAACCAAGTTAGCCTTATCTCGGACCGGGCGCAAGCCCCCAAGGTCGGTGAACGGCGCCGGGGCGTGCTCAGGCGAGCGGGAGTCGGCGCCCACCAGCACCGGCCCCGCGTGCTCCTGCGACAGTGCCTCCTTGATGCTCCTGCGCCTCGCTCAGCAGACGGCGGTCCGCCAGGATTCGCATCGCGGTCGCCAGTCCGAAGGGCGAGACGGCGCCCGGCGGATAGCCCGTCACCCGCAAGACTTCATCGGGCGAGGCCATCGTCAGACGCGAAACCCCCAGGTGCCTGCGGAGTTTCGGCCAGGAGACCTGCGCCGGGCCGGGGGCCAGGACGAGGATGTAGTCGCGTTCCAGGCGAAAGACGAGCGAGCGGACGATCTGCCCCGGTTGTAGGCCGCGTTCCTCGGCTGCCTGTTGGAGGGAGGTGACCGGGCGATCGTGCAGGTGGAGCGTGCAGCGAATCCGCGCTTCCGTCCAGGGTGCGCGCGACGGGGGTCGAAGGAGGCATCGGTCCGATTGTACGCACCTGAGGTCCGGACCGTGTGCTATAGTTTCTGCGCCGCTTGGATCGGGCCACGACCGAGACGGCGTCGAAATCTTTCGAGCCTGCCCCGCCCGATCCTTTGGGCGGGGCTTCGTTTCGGGCATCTCACTCGCCAGGAGGAGAGAGCCATGTCGGCGTCCCCCACCAGCCCAGACCGCAAGAAGTTCACCACGCTCTGCCTGCGACAGAAGAAGGCCGATGGTCAGCCGATCACGATGCTGACCGCCTACGACTACGCCACCGCCCACGCCATCGACGGTGCCGAGATCGACGTCATTCTCGTCGGAGATTCGTTGGGGATGGTCGTGCTCGGGTACGAGAACACGTTGCCGGTGACGATGGATGAAATGATCCATCATTGCAAGGCCGTCGCCCGCGGCGCGCATCTGGCCTTGTTGATCGGCGACATGCCCTTCCTCTCCTATCAGGTTTCCGCGGAAGAAGCGGTGCGGAATGCCGGGCGCTTCTTGCAGGAAGGCGGCATGGAAGCCGTCAAGCTCGAGGGCGGCCGGGAGCGGCGGACGGCAGTCGAGGCGATTGTAGCGGCCGGCATCCCGGTGATGGGGCACCTCGGCCTGACGCCGCAGTCCGTCCATCAGCTCGGAGGCTTCCAGCCGCAGGCCCGCGAGGAGACTGCTGCCTTGCGTCTCCTGGAGGACGCCCAGATCCTGCAGGAGGCCGGATGCTTCGCCCTGGTTCTCGAGTCGATCCCCGGGCGCCTGGCCGAGCAGGTTTCGCGCCGGCTGGAGATCCCGACCGTCGGCATTGGCGCCGGGGTCGGCTGCGACGGGCAGGTACTGGTGACCCACGACCTACTCGGTCTGTTCGACCGCTTCACGC
>JAPLGX010000073.1 GCA_026389925.1 Chloroflexota bacterium | reverse complement strand
CCTCCGCTCCGCCACAGTCCCATCCTCCAACTCGCCTTGGCCAGCCGTGTTGCACTGACCGTCCGCAATCGAGGCCGAGGAAACCCGAGAAGGATGTGCCGCGCCACGCGGGCGGGGGGCATCACCAGGCTACGCTTGTGGGCTCGCCGATTACCCACGAGGCCATGCACGGGCTGCCAACGCCCCGAGCCCAAGAACGAGCCAGGCTCGTTAAAGCGCTCTTCATCACCATAAGAACGTTCGTTCTCCATCGCCATCGCCGTGATGCCAGACAAGTCACGGTCTGGGTGCACCGACGCTTCGGGCAAGTGCGATCGCCCTCGTTTGAAGTTGCCCGGGCGTTCCACGCACGCCTGCATGGGCTGGATATCGCGGCTCAAGGCGTCGGGGCTGCGTCAGGGAGGACCCACAGTGCATCGATGAGGCGAACATCCGACGGTGCCGCCAGGGCATGCATCGCCCCAATGGCAGCTTGGGTGGCGTGTCGACCTCCATCCTACTGAATGCCGCCGAGAGCACCCGTTGCGACGATGGGCCGGCGTAAGGCAAAGCGGTGGCAGGTCGCAGCAGACAGCCGGAGGAGGGCTGCATGGACGAAGTGGACTGAGTTGTGCATCAGGTGCCGTATATATAATGCAACTCAATGTATCTAAAGTTGCATTATATGGGTCAGAGGGGAGACGGTGGGCGAGCTTCGACGCTGGCCCAGCCCCCCCACTTCTCCCGCGCCTTTGGGAATCCGGAGTGCAATTCGACCAAACTAGCTGAGCCATTGGAATGGGAGGCACGAGGACAAGCATCGCCACCGCACCCTTGGAGGCCATCCCCCCTCTCCGCACGGACCTTTGAGGCAAGGCAAGGATGGGAAGGTGGATAAAGGGGGGAAAGTGGCGGACCGAACCGGCCCAACTCCTTGCCCCAGAAGGGGCAGAATGCCCAGGGAGGGTTGGCTGAGGCCCGCGCAGGGGTCGTGGAACTGCCGGCGGGGCACATCCGCCCAGCCGACTGCCTGGCAACAACTGTAGCGATGCAATAGGGTGCGTGGTGAGCAGAGACGGGAATTGAGCACCTTCAGTTGAGCCGCGCACGGAGACCGGAAGACCATCGGCGAGTGGGATGGGCTGAAGCAGCCACGCCCCTTCCTCCGTCAAGCATGGCTTCTTTGTCATCGCCGGCCACCTCGCGGCGCTGGCCAGGGCTTCGGCGAGAACATCTTGTCGCGATCTAGTCAGCGTTTGTTCGGGGAAGAAAGACGACCAAGCAAAGCAACAGGCAGGCGAATGGCCTAGAAGAAACTAGAAAGTGGGGCGATCGGGGTGCCTATGCGCAAACTGCCTCAATAGGTGGTTTCGCGCGTCAGGACCATCACAGTCAGCGTCACCAGACGCCCCAGTCGCTCGAGTTTCCGGGCGTCGAGCTTGTCGGCCGAATCGAGAACGGTGTGCGAGTATTCCTCGGAACCGTCCCAGCTCAGGTAGGCGCTGAGGGCTGTGCGCCCGCCGAATGAGTACGCTTGGTCCATGCCAAAGTGCGGCCCTCGTCCGCGGGTCGTGACCGATACCCCCACCCGCCTGGCGGCCTGCTCAATGAGCTTGGTCAAACGGAAGCTTGTGCCTTGCCCGATCGACACTCCGTCGCCCGTCCCCCCACCCGTTCCGCTCAACTCGATCACCGCCTCCAGAGTCATGTCGGCGTAACCTGCGCGCGCATTGAGCACCTTGAAGGTGCTCAGTCCCTCCCCGCGCTCGCCACCCGACCAGGCGACGAAAATGACGGTTTTCTCGGGCGCGTAGTCGGTGGTTTTGAGCAGCCGCGCCAGTTCGAGCATGGTGGCCACGCCGCTGGCGTTGTCATTCGCACCCGGATACATGCCGCCCTCGACCCCCAGGCCCAGCCCATCGTAGTAAGCGGAGATCATGATGATGTGCCTATCGAGCGGCACGCCCGCCTCGGTCAGCGTTTGCGACCCCGTGCCAGGCACGTAGCCGATGACGTCGTAGTCCACCTCGTCGAGGTTCTCATCCTCCACCGGGATATCGAGATGAATTCGTAGCGGCGCAAGCGCATTCGGGTCGCTTGCCCCGGCCGCCTGGCAAATGCGCTCGGCCGCCTGCGGGGTCACCGCGACCGCGACCGGGAAGTCCTTAGGGCTGGGGAATCCATAAGAATTGTAGAGATGCTTGCGCTCGACCAAGCGTGGATCCTTGGCAACAACGAGGAGCGCGCCGGCCTGGGAGGCCAGTTCCTCATTCTCCATCCCTTCGGGCAAGAGGAACGCCGTCCTACCTCTGTAATCCCACGGGATGCGCTCGAAGGGTGAAGTTGGCCCAACCGAACCCGGAGGGCAGCCGAACAATGACCCTGTGAAATCGCCATAGCCCGGCGCGCCAAGGACCAACTCCGAGAAGTCGGTGTGGTATCCCAATGAGAGGAGGATCGAACCATCCGGCGCGAGCACCTGCAATACGGGTGTCGCGGCCACATGGGGTCGCGGGTTGGAGACTTCCAGGAGATACTTTTCGCCCGAGACAAGCGGGATGAGGCCCACCTCACGCATGCGCTGGGCGATGTACTCGGCCGCGAGTTTCGCCCCCGGCCGGCCCGTCTCACGTCCCTGGAAGTACGCCGCCGACAGAGCCGCCGCGTCGGTCAACGCGCGCTCGCCGTCGAATTGGAGCGCCTCGGCGCGGTAGGTGCCCAGCGGTGTGGTGGACTGCATGAGCAGCACCAGCACCAGCGCCGCAGCGACACCGGCGAACACCGTAAAGCGGTTGACCAGCCGGGTCACAGCGAAGTGGATATCCTCGAGTAGATGGCGGATGCCCTCGCCCAACAGATTGAAGCCGAGAATCGAAAGGAAGAAGGCCGCGCCCGGGTACCAGCCCATCCATGGATATGCTCGCCACAAGTTGCGGATGTTGGCAAGCATCGCGCCCCATTCGGGCACGTCAGAATAGAAGTAGGTCGTGGTTTGGCGGCCGGTGGGAATCATCTCCACCTGATATCCGCCGCCGAGGAAGACGTTGAGGAACCCGAGCTCAGCCAGCAGCATGAGCACTCCGCCCATCTCGAGGACACCCAAAACGATGAGCGAGGGTACAAGGTTCGGCAACACTTCGCGCCACAGGATCTGCCACGACCGCGCACCGAGAGATCGCGCGCCTTCGATGAATGGCTCGGCGCGAATTGACACGACTTTGGCACGCACTGCCTGGGCCACCTCCCCCCACCCGACCAGGCACAGCGCGACGATGAAAACCCACATGCCTTGCTTGATCCCGAGTGCGTAAACCAGGACCATGGCAAAGAGCGTCACCGGGAAGGCCGCCCACACGCCGATGGCGCCCGTAAGCAGCCGGTCGAACCAACTGCCCTTCCACCATCCGGCCACCGCGCCCAGCATTGCCCCCAGACCCACGCGGGACAACATGGCCAGCAGCGCAAGGATCATCGTCTGGCGCGCCCCGGCCACCACGAGCGCTTGCACGTCGCGCCCCACCATGTCGCTGCCCCACCGGAAGAGAGACGAGGGCTTGAAGGGCGGCGCTTGGATGACGCCTTCGATCATGCGCGTAGTGTGAGTCGTGTATGCGTTCGCGCCGGTGAGCGCTTCTCCAGAAAAGGCGAGCAAAGCGAGGCCGGCCACGAGGATCCCGCCGACGATGAGTGCGGGGTTCCCGAAGGTATTCCGAATCCACAAACCTCGAGCCGGGGGGCGGGACGTGCCATGGGGAGAGTTGCGAGAATCCGCGCGCATGCGTTTGCGGCGGCGCGCGTCGGCCGCACCCTGGCCAGGCCGAGGCATGAGGGACTGCACCAACGAGCGCAAACTGCCGATCACATCGCCGACAAAGGCACGAAGGTTATCCCACAGTGATGTCTTCTCTGCGCGCACCTCTGTGAGAACTTGCGCGCGCAGCCGCGGGTCGATCAGTGGGAAGGCCCCCTCGATCGCGACATTGACGAGCAGGAAGAACAAACCCAGCGAAACGATCAGGTCGGTCACGAGCGCGTCGTTGCCCGAAGCGATCGTTTCTAGCAACGTGCTGCCCACACCCGGCCAGGCGAAAAAGACTTCGACGACCGGCAGGCTGGCCAGCGAGAACCGCATAGAGGTACCCAGGGTCGTGAGGATGGGGACGACCGCATTGCGCAGGACGTGACGGCGCAGCACCAGCCCCCGGCGTAGGCCCTTGCCGCGCGCAGTGCGGACGAAATCTTGTTGCAGGATGTCGGTGAGGGTGACATAGGTCACCTGCGCCAGTTGGGCAATGGGGCGGCCGGCCAGCACGAGTGCGGGCAGGATCAGATGCGCGTCCCATCCAAATCCCGTTGGCGGGAAGAGTTGCAGGTTGGTCCGGCGATAGACCCAAATGTCGACCACCCACAGCAACATGGCCAGCAGGAAGCTGGGGGTCGAGATACCAATGATCGAGAGCACCACCAGTGGCGCAGATCCCAGCCGGCCGCGCGCGGTAGCTGCCGCGATGCCCAGCGGCACGCCAATCAGCGCAGCCAGGATCAGAGAGACAAGCAACAATCCGGCGCTGCTCGCGAAGACCTCGGCCACGACGCTGAGTGCGGGGGTCTCGAGGCGGTGCCAGGTGTACGTGGTTGGATGGTCGAAGATGTATTCGGCAACTTGGACGGCAGCTGCGCCGGCCGCCTGCAGGGGCTCAGCCGGCAGCCCGTTCCGTCCACGGTTGGCCATCGTCAGGCCGAATACCGTGAGATAGGCGATGACAAGGAGCGTCGCCGACGCCATCCCGCTCCAGCGCGCGATGGCAGCCAGCAGACGCGAGAGCGGCGCCTTCTCACGCTGGGCGGCTGCACCCTCGCTTGCAGGCGCATCGCGTGGGGCAGCCCGCAGGTCAACGAGGGAGGCGTCTCGCGCAGTCTGCTTGGCCGCCCGGGCTGGCGCACCCTTCCACGGCGGCACAGGTTGGGTGCCCGCGCCCGGCTGACTACTCCTCGCGAGGCCGAGCGGAATGTGTCAACGGTTTTGAGACAAGTTCCTCTGGAGTTTAGTGTAGCTCGAGCAAGTCCAGAGGTGGCGCAAGCACGGGCATCAGGCCCGGGCGGGCAACAGCATCGATCAGCGGATTGATCCAGACCGCCACAGGGAGTTCGGGCGGCGTCGGGTGTCCACGGACGAAACGTTCGGGATGAGCCTGGTAGGCCAGGCCCAAGACGTGTTGGCGCCTCTCGCGCAACTCTGGCGCCCAACCGTAGTGAACTGCCGCCGGCGTCATCAAGCCGAGGCCAATGTGGCGGTGCTCGAAGTTGTACCAGGGGAAGAAGTGCCGGCCCCAAACCCGGGCATCCACGAGACTGTCGAAGAAGTCGGGGTAGCTGGGGTGATACTTGGCGGTCTTGAACTGCGCCTCCGAGAACGGATTGTCGTTCGACGTTCGC
>JAPLGX010000324.1 GCA_026389925.1 Chloroflexota bacterium | reverse complement strand
GCGGCGCCTGGGTAGCCGCCGTAGAACACGTATTGCTCAAGCGCCCACCCGAAGGCATCACGCATTTCAGCGAACGACCAGTGGGGTAAGCGCACGACCTCGAAGCGTCCGGCCAGACTCTCAGTGAGACCCTGCTGCATCAGAAGTGGCGCCGATCCGAGCAGGATCACCTTCAGCCTGTGCCCAGCGCGCGTGTCCTCGTCCCACAGTCGCTTGACGGACTCCGACCAGCCGGGGATCTTGTGGATCTCGTCCAGCACCAGCAGTGCGCCGCGTTTCCCAGCCCGGGAACCCTCGCGCCGTGCCACTTCCCATTGTTGCTCAATCCATATTGGGGAGCGCAGTGTCGGCTGGTCGGCACTAGCGATGTGGTGCGCGAGTCCGCTGCGGGACACGACCTGCTGGACAAGCGTCGATTTTCCGACCTGACGCGGGCCGGTCACAGCCTGGATGAACCGGCGCGGTTCGACCAGGCGACGCTGAAGAATCTGGGCGTAAGGACGGATGTAGGTCACTGATATTTTACTCAATGTATTGAGTTATTTTACTCAATGTATTGAGTAATGTCAAGGGGGCATTCGGCCCAAGGGGTGATTCGGCGTCCGCTCGTGGCAGAGCCGCTGAGCCCGCTTTAGCGTGCCCGAGTGCTACTCCCCCTCGAATATCAGCCGCACGCCACCGTAGTACACAGCCCCGCCGCCGCGCGAACAGGCGGGCGCACGGACCCCGGTTAAGGGCACCGCCAGGCCCGTGAGTTCCACCTGATAGTCGGTGTCGGGGTCCATGGCGAAGTCGCCATAGCCCGCATCCATCGATGGCTTGAGGCCGGTGAAGAAATGGTCGCTGCCCCCGGTCCAGCGCACGCGCACCTCCACCCCGGAAGCCGGCGCCCCGCTGCGCGTGCGCACGCGCACTTCCAAACGCAGGCCGACCAGCGGGTCGCACATCTCGTCACGGGAGAGAAGGCGCAGGCTGGCCATAGCGGTCGCAGCCGACGGCACGCGCGTGAATGGCACCGCACTGGGGAAGGGCGAGACGCTGAGCGGGAAGGTGGCGAGCGGTGTCTGGCGTGCGCGCGCGGTCGGCGTCGCGGAACTCGCCGCCGTGGGCGAAGGCGGGCCTGCGGCGATCGCCGCGAGAGTCGCCAGCCCGCGCACCGCCGCATCCGCTCCGTGCACCAGCGCGTGGCGAGCGGCGAGCGCCGTCAGATCCTCGGGCGCGATATCCGCAAAGAGCGCCAGGCGCGCCTGCGCGCGCGGCACATCGCCACTGGCCTGGTACGCGGAGGCGATCAGCGCCAGATATTCGTCGCGGAAATCCGCGCGCAGGGTGGCCGGCGCAGCATCCGCAAAACGCGCCGGGCGCACCAGCCAGGCATAGCCTGCGCCCAACGCAAGGCCGGCCAGCAACCCGGCGGCCAGCGCAAGCCAGCGCGATCTCACGGCCCGCCTCCGGCACTGCCGAATGCGTTTTCGAGGTCAACCGCCAGGCCGTAGAGCTTGCGCAAGTCCGACTCGGCGTAGCCGGCGGCGGTGTAGCGGGCAGCGCTGGCGCGCACTTCGGCGCCCATCTCGCTCGCCCCCAGACGCGAGAGATGCTGGGCGGCAAGACCGAGATCGTGGTCGGCCGCGTAGGCCTCAGCCACCATCAGCACGTAGTCGTCGCGGTAATCCTGGCGCAAGAGGTCGGGGGTGGTGCTGACGTAGCGCACGGGGCTGACCCGCCAGCCATACCATAGGCCGAGCAGGACGCCGATGGCTAGTCCGCATACTGCGAAGAGGGCCAGGGGATTGCGCTTCATGGTTTCACACGAGGAGGCTGCGGCACGGGTATCGCGCTCGGGTGCACGATGAACAAGAAAGAGGCGGAGGAAGCGCCTCTTTGGCATGTTATAATCCCGCGAATGCCGAAGGAGGGAATCGAACCCTCATTCCCGCAAGGGAACACGATTTTGAGTCGTGCGCGTCTGCCAGTTCCGCCACTTCGGCGTGCGGTGAGAGTATACGCTAGCCTCCCCTCAGGGTCAAGGACAACGCATGCGCCTCGGCATTCTCGGCCTGCCCCAATCCGGCAAGACAACCATCTTCAACGCGCTCACCCGAGGCGATGCGCCGACCGGCAGCATGATCGGCGGCGGACGCTTCGAGGTGCACACCGGCGTGGTGAGCGTGCCCGACCCGCGCGTGGAGAAGGTCGCCGCCCTCTTCAAGCCGCGCAAGACAGTCTACGCCCAGGTCACGTACGCCGACATCGCCGGGCTGGAGGCGGCCTCCGGCAAGGGCGAGCTCTCCGGCTCGCTCCTGGCCGAGTTGCGCCAGATGGACGGGCTGCTGCTCGTCGTGCGCTGCTTCGAGGACGAAGCCGTGCCGCACCCCGCGGGCGGCGTCGACCCGCGGCGCGACCTCGCCGCCATGCAAGCGGAGCTCCTGCTCAACGATCAGATTTCCGTCGAGCGCAAGATCGAACGCTTGCGCGACGAACTGCGCAAGGGCGGCGCACGCGATAGGGCGCAGGCCACGCGCGAACTCGAGTTTTTCGAGCGCCTCAACACCGCTCTCGGGGCCGAGCAGC
>JAPLGX010000397.1 GCA_026389925.1 Chloroflexota bacterium | reverse complement strand
AACGATCGTCGTCACCGGCCACGGGAGCGTGGCCACTGCGGTCGAAGCCACGCACCTGGGCGCAGTGGACATGCTCGAGAAGCCGCTCGACCCGGAGCAGTTGCGGCGGGTGGTGCAACGCGCCAGCGAGGTGGTGCGCTTGCAGCGCGAGCTCGACGTGTATCAGCGATCGGCCCGGGCCGAAGCCTTGGAGTGGGTCCCCGGCGATAGCGCGGACATGCAGCGCGTGCTGCACGAGGCACGGCGCGCCGCAGCCACCGCGGCGCCGGTGCTCATCACCGGCGAGACCGGCACCGGCAAAGAGCTATTGGCGCGCGCCATTCACCTAATAGGACCGCGCGCCGCCAAGCCCTTCTTCCCGATCAACTGCGCGGCGCTGCCGGCGGAGGTCATCGAATCAGAACTCTTCGGTCACGAGGCCGGCGCTTTTACCGACGCCTCGAAGCGCAAGCCGGGGCTGGTGGAGGCGGCCGACGAGGGCATCCTCTTCCTCGACGAGATCTCCGCCCTGCGCCTGGAGCTGCAGGCCAAGCTGCTGCGCTTCCTGGACGATCACACCTTCCGCCGCGTCGGCGGCTTGAGCGAACTGCACACCGATGTGCAGGTGCTGGCCGCAACCAACCGCAACCTGGAAGAGATGAGCCGCAAGGGCGAGTTCCGCGAAGACCTTTACTACCGGCTGAAGGTGGCCGACCTGCACTTGCCGCCGCTGCGCGAACGGAAAGAGGACATCCCCGCCTTGGTCGGCCTCTTCCTGCGCAAGTACAACCAGCGCACGGGCACCTCGCTCGACGGCGCCACGCCGCGCGCATTGGAGGCCCTGGCGGCGCACAACTGGCCGGGCAACATCCGTGAGCTGCGATACGTCGTGGAGCGCGCGGCGATGCTGTGCGATACCGAATGCATCGATCTGGGCGACCTGCCGGCCGAGTTTCACGCCCACGTGCCGGAAGAGCCGGCGCCCGAGAAGCCTCCTGCACCAAAGCGCGGGAGCAAGGGCTAGCCGTCAGCCTTCTGCCTTCGGCTTTCCATTCCCGCCGAGGCCCTTGGGCGGAGGCACGATCCACCGCAGCCATCCAGAGCAAGATTGCCTCGCCCCATCCCCTCCCCTGTCATGGGGAGGGTTTGTTTTCTATTTGGATTAGGTGAACCGCATTGCCCGGGACCTGCCTTGGCGTGGCGTGTGCACGTTCTGAAACGCACCGGTAAGGAGGGCGGGAAGACCCACGAGCCGAAACCGCCAAAACCCCGCTTCAACCGCGGGATTTGGCTCTTGGCCCGCCTCGTGAGCCCTCTGGCACGCCACTTGCATCAATGCCTCCCAGAAACCGGATTAGGCAACGGGAGGCGACCATGATTTCCACGATGTTGAGTCTGACCGACATGCAAGTTCTCATCGCGCTGACGGTGATGGGCGCGGGGCTGTGCAGCCTGGCGGCCGGTATCATCGTCTTGGCGAGCCGCGGCTTCTCGAAAGAGATGCGCGTGCTGGCGGCCCAGTCGGCCAAGCTGAGCGAGAAGGGCATGAGCCACGACATGGCCGACGTGGTGAGCGGGGCGGCCGAGATCCTAGGCCTGCTCAATCAGCTCACGCGCACCTCGACCGGTGTGGGCATGTTCCTGATGGCGGCGGGCATCGGCCTGATCGGCGCGGCCTATTACGTGGTGATGCAGATCCAGTGGCCGCTGGCCTAGGCTGAACGGGCGCCACCTCAATCCATCGCACGGCCCACACGAGGCGAGGCATGACCTCCGAACTGCACTTCGCAGAGCGGCTCGAGACGGCATTCGCGCCCGCGGAGCGCGCGCTCCTGATTCGGCGCCTGCGTTACGAACCGACGCTTTGGCAGGCGCTTGAAGACGGCACGTTCTTCGAGGCCGCGCTGGCCTTTGCCGGCGGCGCGCTCGAACGCTGGCGGCCGGGGCCGCTCGGCTTGCTGCTGGCTGGCGATGCAGGTGCGCTGCGAACGTTTGCGGTTGAGGCGCGCCCGGAGGCGAACCGCGAACGCTTGACACTCTCTCCCGAACACGAGAAGCGGGCGTTGGCCGCGCTCGAGTCGATCCGTGACGGCAGCGAGCTCGACCTGACGCGCGCGGCACTGGCGGCCGCGGCGCTCCTGGCGCGCAGCCGCGGGCTCGAGAGCCTGATGCAGTTGGCCTCGCCGCCACGGGTCGTGCTAGCCTGCGCTTTTGGGTTGTGCGCAAGCGCCGCGCAGTTTGCCCCGGCGGTGTGGGCCGCGCGCCCGTCGCAGGCGCGACTCATCGTCCAGGCACTGCTCGCAAATGAGGGCACGGCGCGCACCGCCCAGCTCCTGGGCGAGTGGTCGACGCGCATCGAGCCCGCGATGTGGAACGCGCTGCTCGACGCGGCCGAGGACCTGGGCGAAGCGGATCTGGCGCGCGCGCTCGCCTCGCATGCGCTCGCTCACCCGGCGAGCGAGGCCAAGGCGCGCGGCGCCGCCTGCGGAAATGAAAGTTCGGAGCAGGTGATGCTCTCGGCGCGACTAGACCGCGCGCTCGGGCGAGGCGATGCCTCGCGCGATCGTCTGGCCAAGCTGTGGGACGACACCAAACGGGCCGCGGCCAAAGTGGGTATGGAGCTCGCGCGAGCCGCCGAAGAGGAAGGCGATTGGGTGACCGCGCTGGCGGCCTGGCAGGATACGCACCAGGCCGATCCGGATCAGCCGGCGATTCGCGCGGGCCTGGCGCGGACGCTCCTCCGCCTCAATCGAGCCGATGAGGCGCTGGGCATTTTGGCACCTCAACCGGTGGAAGCCGACGAGGTGTTGGCCCTGGCCCAGGCGCACATGGCCCTCGGCAACCTGCCTCAGGCGTGCGAGTTCGCGCGACAGGCGGTGAACAAGGCCGCCTCGCCCAAACCCCTGCGCCTGATGCAGGCGGCCTACGACGTGTTGGCCAAATCCGGCGACCCGCTGCAGGCAGCGCTCGCCGCACGTGAGGTAGCCGGAATGCGGCCGGCGCACGCGCCCTCGCATTTGCAGCTCGCGCAGCTCGAGGCACAGTGCGGTGACTGGCAACGCAGCCGCGACGCGGCCAGCGTGGCGGTGCAGCTCGACCCCACCAGCCGCGAGGCGCTGCGTGCAGCCGCGCTCGCCCACGAGAACCTCGACCAACCGGCGCAGGCTCTCGCTTCGTGGAAGCGCGTGAAGGATCTTGCGCCGGGTGAAGACGAGGTGCTGCTGGCTGTCGGCCGCACCGGCCTTGCCGCGGGGCAGCCGGCAGAGGTTGAGCAGGCGGCCAACGCGCTCCTGGCCAAGAACCCCGCTTCGGGGGAGGCGCTCGCGCTGCTCGGACGCGCGCGCATGCTCCAGGGCGACCTGGCCGGCGCGGAAGAAGCGCTGCTGCGCGCCACCAAGGTGGCTGCAACCTCCCCTGCCCCGTGGAAAGCATTGGCCGAGTATCACGAAGCCAAGGGCGATCTCGAGGCTGCAGTCTCCGCGCTGCGCGCGGGCATTGCTGCGGCGGCCGGCGCAGGTGAGCTGCTTCTGGCGCTTGGGCAACTCGCGTTCCGCCGCGGCGATGATGCCGAGGCAGTGCGCGCCCTCGAGCGCGCGGCCGAGAGCATGCCGGCCACGACGGTTGTGCTCACCACGCTCGCACTCGCCCTGCTGCGTCTGGGCAACCTGACGCAGGCCGAGCAGCGGGTGCGCGAGGCGTTGCGGCTCGCGCCCGCTTCGCTCGAGGCGCTGCGCGCGCTAGGGCAGACGCTCATCGCGCAAGGGCGATTGGCCGAGGCGCGGCGAGTGCTCGAGCAGGCCGTGCACCTGTATCCCTCGGTGCAACCTCTCATTGTTGATCTGGCCCGTCTGCTGGTGCGCATGGCCCAGGGCGATGCGCCTCACTCGCAGGAATTGGCCTCCGCGGCGCTGGCGATCCTGCAGCGCGCTCGCGAGGTGGCCGATCCCGCGCTGCATCCCAAACTCGACCTGCTACTGGCCGAGGCGACACTGCTCGCCGGCCGGACGCATGAAGCGCGCGACCTGTTTACCCAGGTGTTGCGCCAAATCGGGACCGACGCGCGGGATGAGCGGCTGCGGGCGTTCGCCGGCTTGGCGCGCGCGCTGCTCGCCCTCGGTGAGCCGGCGGCGGCCATCACCAACCTGGGTTCGGCGCTGCAACTCACACCCAATGATCGCGGGCTGCTCGCGCTCCTGGCGGCCGCCTTCGAAAAGGCCGGCTTGCTCGAGGATGCGCGCGCCACGCTCGAACAACTGCTGACGCTCGCTCCGACCGACGGTGCGGTGCTGCGTTCGCTGGCAGACGTGTTTGCCGCGCTCGGCAACATGCCCAAGGCGGTGGAGCTATTGCGTCAGGCATGCGATGCCGCGCCGCAGGATGCCTACAACTGGGCGGCGCTCGCCGAGCGCCTGCTGCACGCCGGCCTGCCCGAAGATGCACGCCAGTCGATGGCGCGCGCCATCGACTGCGCTTCACCGCTCGCCGGCGAAATCGCCTACCGTGCCGCGCAGTTCCTGATGACCCTCAAGCACTATGCCGAAGCCGCCTTGCTCATCGAGCGGGCGCTCGAGAATGATCCGCGCGACACGGCACTCATTTCGACCCTGGGCCTCGCGATGCAGAAATCGGCGCGTTATCCGGAGGCGGTGGAAGCCTTCGCGCGTGCGGCCGAGCTCGAGCCGGACGAAACGAGCCACCTGACCAACGCGGCTGAGGCGCTGTGGGAAGACGGGCGGCGCGCGGCGGCCATGGCTTACTGGCGCAAGGCGCTCGCCGTCGAAGGGCAAGCGGCATGGATCCACCGCCGCCTGGCCGTGGCCCTCGCCGACGATGGGGCCTTCGAAGAAGCGGTGACCCATTTCGAAGAAGCGTTGGCCGCCTCGCCGCAGGATATCGACCTGGCGCGCGACGCTTCGCGCGCGGCGATTCGCGCCGGGCGGCTCGACCAGGCCGAGGCCTGGCTGACCCGCGTTCTGGAGGCCCAGCCGGATTCGAAGGAGGCGCTGCGCCTCAAGGCGGGCGTGGATATCGCCGCCGGTCATGCCGCCGAGGCCATTGCTGCCGGACAGCGCCTGGTGGAGGACGACCCGCGCGATGGGCTGGCCTGGGCGCTGCTCGCGCAGGCGCACGTCCGACTGGGCGCGGTGCCCGAGGCAGCCAGTGCGCACCCCGCGCGTGTGGCGCTGCGCCATGCGCTGGCGCACGGGATTGAATCGACCGAGGCGCTCACGGTGGCAGCGGATGCCGCGCTGGCTCTCGAGGATTATCCGGCGGCGTTGAAATGCCTGGGCGCGCTGCGCCAGGCGCAGCCGGAGGACTACCGCCATCATCTGGCCTTAGCCCGCGCCGCGGTGCAGCGGGCCGAGGCGCACACGCGCTGGCAGGCTGCGCACGCCGACGAAACGCCGGACTGGCAGGCAGCGACCGACCAGGCCGCGCGCGAGAATGCGCACGAAGCGCTGGCGCAAGCCGAAGCACTGGGCGCATTGGAGAGCGACGTGCGCGCGTTGCGGCTGCGCGCCGAGGCCGCTTTTGCGCCGATCGATTCGGGCATACTCTCGGCGTTGCACCAGCTCACGGCCGAGGCGCCGCAAGGGGAGATCCGCCTGGCGCTCAGCCGGGCACGGCTCGTGGCCGAAGATTACCCGGGTGCGCTGGAGGCCGCGCAGGCGGTGCTCGAAAGCGAACCCGCCAACGCGATTGGGCACATGCTGGCTGGCCTGGCGCTGTGGCGCATGGGGCAGCGCACGCAGGCGCTGGAGGCCGTGCACTCTGCCCAGCATGCCGCCGGCTTCTTGCCGCTGCCCAACGCCCTCGCGGCACTCATCCAGGCCGAGGCAGGAGATCTGCGCGCGGCCAGCACGTCGATGGCTGCGGCGCTCGAGGCGGATGATTCGATTGCGGCGTGGGAGGCACTGGCCGCCGAATGGCACGAGGCGCTCGGCAATCTCGAGGCGGCTCTCGCGCACTATCAGCGGGCGGCCGAGCTTGCGCCCGAGAACGGCGGCACGCTGGCACGCCTGGCGCGCGCACTGCGCAAAGACGGCGATGTGACCGGAGCGCTGATTCACTTCCGGCGCGCGGTTTCGCTCCTCGCCCCGGCACCGGCCTCGCTCCTGGCCGAGTTGGGCGAGGCGGCGCTGGCGGCCGGCGAGGCAGCCGAAGCGGGCGAGGCCTATCGCAACGCACGGCGCAGCGCGCAGAGCACCCCGCCCATGGAATGGATCCTGGGCGAGGCGCGCGCCGCGCAGCGACTCGGACAAGGCGACGAGGCGCGCCGCCTTGCAGAGCAGGCGCTGCTCTCCATGGCGCACCGCTCGCAAGCGCACATGGTCTTGGCCGACGTGGATGAGGCGGCCGGCAATCTCGAAGCGGCGTGCATGCATCTGGAACAGGCCGCGGCGCTGGCCAGCGACAGTTTTGAACCCGCACTTCACCTGGCCCAGCTCTGGACGCTCACCGGAAAGGCCGACCGCGCGCTGGCCGCCCTCGAACGTCTGGCTGTGACCCATCCCGAGTCGAGCGCGGTGAAGCACGCGCTGGGCGAGGCGCTGGCCAGGCTTGGACGGGATGACGAGGCGCTGCAAGCGGCACAGAGCGCCACCGAACTCGAACCGCGCCGCGCTGCACATTGGATGCTGCAGGGCAAGATCGCGCGCAAGATCGGCCAGATGGATCAGGCCCTTGCGGCGCTCACTCGCGCTCGAGAACTCGACCCGCGCAACTGGAAAGCGGGCATGGAACTCGGCATGGCCATGGAAGCCCAAAAGCGTTGGGACCTGGCGCAGGAAGCTTACCGAGCGGCGTTGCAGCAGAATCCGAATTCGAGTGACTTGTACTATCGGCTGGGCGTCGCGCTGAAAAACTTGCACGCCTACAGCGAAGCGGCCGAGGCGCTGCGTCGCGCAGTCCAGCTCAACCCGAACAACCTTTCCGCCCACAAGTTGCTCTCGGCGGTGATGGCCATCGGCCTGGTGTACAACGCTCCCACCCTTGCGGCTCAGACGAGGTGACGCGTGGATCGACAAACCTTCCTGGCAGTGGTTGAGGCCGCCCTTGCGCAGCGCGATCCCTCCTTCGCGCGCGATGCATGCCGCGCCTGGCTGGCCCAATGGTCGGGCGATTTCCGCGTGCGCCGCCTGCTGGCCAAGGCGCATGCGGCTCTGGGAGAACGCGAAGCTGCCGTATTCCAGGTGCAGTTGGCTGTGGTCGCGGAACCAGAGGAGGTGACCCTTTACGCTCAACTCGCCGAGTGGATGGCCGCGATTAACCTGCAGAAGGAAAGCCGATCGGCACTCGCCTGCGCCAATGCGCTGCGCCAGACCCCGGCCGCGGATCTTACGCTCCTGCCCGGTTGGGCGGAGAAGTTGCTCGTCGGTGTCGGGCACTTGCAGGCTCGGCGCTTTGCCGAGGCGCGCGCCGCGTTCGAGGCAGTGACCCTCAGCCACCAGGACTTCCCCCTGGCCGGATGGCTCCTTGTGCGCTCGGCCTGGTTGGGCGGAGACCACGCGGCCGTGCTCAGCCTGGGCGAACCGCAGCGTGCGCTGTGGCCGGCCTGCGCGCCGCTGCTCATCTGTATGGCGCAAGCCTACTTCGCCCTGGGCAACGACGCCAAGGGTGTCGAGTACATGCACCTGACCTCGCGCGCCGACCCGGCGCACGAGGTCACGGAGAAGCTGCTCGGGCCATTCAATCCATTTCGCAGCCTGTGGCCTTCGAAGCTGACCGTCGAGCTGCCGATGGCCGTCCCCGGGCCGATCGCGATCGCTGCCGGGCTCAACCGGCTGACTACGACCGAAGAGGTCCGCCCTGCGGGCGCGACTCTGGCCGCAGCGCCGGCAGCGCCGGGCATCCCGCCCGCGCCGGAGTACATCGGCGACTTCATTCCGGTCGATGCGGTGGCGGATGGCTCGATCAGACCGCTGCCGGAAGAGCAGTTCCGCGGCCAAGGCAGCGAAGCGCTGGCCTCTGAATCAGCCGCGCCGCTGCCCTCGGCCAAGATGCCCTGCTCTGCGCACGCCGAAACTACGCCGGCGCCTCTGGCAGCGACGCCCGACGACGATTCGTTGGAGGATGTTCGCCGCGAGTTGAATGCATTGGCACGCCGCTTGGGCATGCGCAAGTCCCTGCCCGACGAGGATGCACGACAGCCGGCATATATCGTCGTCACGAGCCTGCAGCAGCTCGCACGCAAGTACGGGCCCGCCTCCGAAGCGAGGATCGTCGCCGCGCTCGAATCTGCGATCCGCGTTCAGCGCGCGCGCCTGGGTTGGGCTGGCTACCTGCTTGCGGTTGACGACGCGGCCCGCCTGCGCGAGTTGAACCTCAAGCCGGTGGCTGCCGGCAACGCGTGGCAGGTCAAGCAGCTTCTCCACCAGTTGGACGAATCGCTGGCGCGGCGCAATGAGATGGTGGGCGCGGTGCTCATCGTTGGCGGCCATGAGACCATTCCGTTCCACCTGCTGCCCAACCCGGCCGACGACGACGACAAGGACGTTCCCTCCGATAACCCGTACGCGACGCGCGACGAGAATTACTACGTGCCGGAGTGGCCGGTGGGCCGCATTCCCACGCCCGCGGAGGCCGATCTCGGCTTCCTGCTTCACGTCCTCGAGACCATAGGCCAGCCCGAAAGCAAACCCTCCACACATTGGGTGGCGCGTCTGGTGCGCTGGATGTACGGATTGTTCCATCCGCTCGTCGTTCGCTTCGGGCACAGCTTCGGTTACACGGCAGGTATCTGGCGCCAGGCCTCGCTGGGCGTGTTCCGCACGATCGGCCAACCCAAGGCGATGCTCGTCTCGCCCCCGACCAGCGCCACCAATTTGCCCAAGGAGGGATTGGCCTTCTCGCGCCTCTCATACTTCAACTTGCACGGGCTGGAAGACACCGCCGAGTGGTACGGACAGCGCGCGCCCGAGAAAGACGACTCGGAAACCGAGTTTCCGGTGGCGCTCTCGCCCAACCAGGTGGCCAACTCCGGCCGGGCGCCGGCGGTAGTTTTCACCGAAGCCTGCTACGGCGCCAATACGCTGGGCAAGAATGTGGAAACGGCATTGGCCATGAAATTCCTGGCCTCTGGCACGCGGTCACTCGCCGGCTCGACCAAGATCTCGTATGGTGCGGCGGCCGCTCCGCTCATCGCCGCCGACCTCCTGGCACGGAACTTCTGGACCAACGTGACACGCGGCATCCCGACCGGAGAGGCGCTGCGGCGCGCCAAGCTCTCCTTCGCCCAGGAGATGCATGATCGCCAGGGGTATCTGGACGGCGAGGATCAGAAGACGCTCATCTCCTTCATTCACCTGGGCGACCCGATGTACGAGCCCACCCTCGCAGATGGCGGCTCGCATGCCAAGACCCTCGTTCGCCGCAAGAGTCATCCGCTGCCGCCCGCGGTGTTGCGCACGGCGGAGGTGAGCGCCGCGGCCTCCTCCGCCACGCCGGAAGTCGAAATGGGACTCAAGCGTGCGTTGAGGCAGTACCTGCCAGGCATGGGCGAAGCCCCGCTGCGCTACTATCAGGCTCACGCCGAGCGGTTGGGGAGCGGCGCGGCGAACCCGCATGGCGCAGCCGGCACGCGCCAGCCCGCCTGGGTGGTCTCGCTCGCCCGCACCTCCTCCGCACATGGCGCGCCGCACACCCAATACGCGCGCGTCAGCCTGGATGCTTCGGGACACCTCCTGAAGCTGGTCGTCTCCCGTTAGGCGGTCGGCCCTCCTGGCACGGGATGTGCACCACCCTGCTGTGGAGGGCTGACCATGCCGGCGACGATCGCCCCGAAACCCGCAGGGCTGGGGATCTACTACTTCCCCGACGACCTGCACTACCGCCACAAGGACTTCGAGACCTGGCTGCCTGAGATCCAAGCCATGAACCTGGGCTGGGTCACGCTGCGTGGCAGCGTTCGGCGCGCGGTGCCCGAACCCTTCGTGCGCGCACTCGTCCAGGCCGGCCTGCAGCCTATTCTGCACCTGCCCGAAGCCCCCATTCGTCCCCTGGCCAACGAGGTCGCGCCCTTGCTGCAAGCGTACGCTCGCTGGGGCGTGCGCTACGTGGCGCTCTTCGCGCCGCCCAACCTGCAAGGCTCGTGGACCCCGGGCGACTGGCAGCGGGGTTCTCCGGTCGAACTGTTCTTGGATGCATTCATCCCAACGGCCAAACTGATGGTGCAAGCGGGGCTCACACCTGTCTTCCCAGCGCTCCATTCCGGCGGTGACTATTGGGACCTGGCATTCCTCGAGGCCGCGTTGGCCGCGCTCGTCGTCCGCGGCGAAGGGGAGATGTTGGCGAGCATGACCTTCGCCGTTGAGGCGTGGACCCATAACCGGCCAGCGGCCTGGGGCGCGGGCGGTGCGGCGCGGTGGCCGCACGTACGTCCGTACCTCACCCCGCCCGACTCACAAGACCATCGCGGCTTCGGGATGATCGACTGGGTGCA
>JAPLGX010000494.1 GCA_026389925.1 Chloroflexota bacterium | reverse complement strand
TGACGGGACCGCGGGACTTCATGAGATAGCTCAGCAGGTTCATTCGCTCCCTTCCTCCCTCGCCGACCCCCCAGCAACCAACTGTGCTTCATCCAGAGCAATGCCTGGTCGATCAACATGCGAATCAGGCGGGGCCAGCCTCATCCCTTTCCTCTGCAGCAGCTCCTCGTAGAGCTGCTCGTACTGTCGCACCATGGTGGTCACGGAGAACCCGGCCAGGAAACGCGTCCGGGCGGCCTCGCTGGCCGCCCATATCTGTGGAGCGTTGGTTGCGTGCCCCAGGCGCATGCCATGCATGCGTCTGGGGCGAGTGGGTCCGCGCCACTACCTTACCGGCCGAAAAGGATGAGCACGCCCGCGGCGATGGCCAGGATCTCGAGCACAACGCCGCTGGCAGGGAAGCTGATGCCCAGCAACAGCATACCCAGAGTGCGTGTCAGTTTTATTGCTAAGCCTCCTCTGTCGAATGAGGCCGCTTCGCCACACGCGCTCCACAACAGGGAAGACGCAGCGAACGGGGCTCACGAATCCGGTGCACCCCGTGGACTCGCCCCGGCCAAGCTATCCCGCACGGGGGACCCTCGACACCTTGTCCCTGTGCTCAATCCAGGATGCCGCTGGCCGGAGTGTGACGAACCCGCTGAGGCTCGTCCTAGTGCAGGCGGATGCGGGCCTTGGGTTCATCGTGCAAGCGGATGCGCGAAGGTTGGGCGACGGGCGCCGGTCTGGCATGTTGAGCCAGGCGCGGCACGAGTTGTCGCCCGCGCGCGATGAGGCCGGGGATTGCCAGCAGCGCGAGCAGCCCGGCCAGCAGGCCCAAGAACAGACCCCAGGCGCGCTGCGTTCCAACTTCGGGAACAACCCCGCCCGGGTTGTAGCGCGTGCTCGCCTCGCCGCCCTGGCCCAGGGCCGCGGTCAGGGTTCGCGTGACCCCGTCGCGCAATGGGGAGTGGCTCGTGTAGGTGAGGAGGTACTCGCTCTGCAGTGCGCGCCCATGCCGTTCAAACAGCCGTTGCAGCGAGTAAGGGTCGTTGGCGTAGGCATACGATCCACCCGCGCGCTGGGCCAACTGGGCGAGCGCGGGTTCATCCAACCCGGCCAGTGAGGCACGTCCTTGGGAGGGCTCACCCAGGCCGAGCGTGGAAATCGAGAGCCCGCTGGGTCCGATGGCCGCGATGACCTGATCGGCCGTGCGTTGGCTGCGGTTGTCCATCCCGTCCGTCAACACCAGGATGGCCTTGCGCCCGCTTTGGGTATTGAGCATCCCGATCGCCCGCTCCAGCGCGTCGTACATCGCGGTGTCGTCCTGGGTCCCGAGGCCGTCGATCGCCGCCAGCAGCGCCTGATGATCAGAGGTGATGGTCTGCACAGTGCGATTCTCGCTGGCAAAGGCGATGACGCCCGCGCGGTCGCCGGGGCGCATCTGGTTGATGTAGGAACTGGCAGCCGCTTTGGCCCCTGCGAGCTTTCCGGCGCGGTGCATGCTGCCCGAGACGTCCATGACCAACAGCGTGGTCAGGGGATCGCTCGTGCCCAACCCCCGCACTTCGAGAGGCTCCACCGGCGTGCCATCTTCCTGCAACACGATATCGGCCGGGCTGACGGCCACGGGTTCACCGAGCGGGTTGACTGCCGAGACGTAAACCATGACCTGCGGGAAGTGCGAGGCGTCCACCTGGGTCACGTTCAGACGGACATCCGCCGCGCCCTGTGCCGGCGCCCAGGCCACGGAAGCCGTCACGGCCAAGGCGATGAGCATTGCGATTCGCGAGCGGGTTGTTCGTTCCATGGCGTCACCTCTTCTCGTGATAGACCATTTCGGTATTGCCTAGACGCAGCACGCTGCGGTCGTAGAGCTCCGCCTGCTCGACGCGGCGGGCGTTGAGGTAAGTGCCGCTGGTGCTCATGTCTTTGATGATGAAGCGCATCCCGTCGCCGCTCAGCAGCGCATGCTGCGGCGAGATGTCCGGGTCGGGCAGGACGATATCCGCCTTGAGCGCGTCGCTGCCCACGATGGCTGAAGGGCCGTTGCGTTTGCCGAACTTGTCGAGGATGAACTCGGCCCCCTTGAGTTTGCCGCTGGTCACCTCCAGCCAGGCGCGTGAGAGCAGGACCACGATGAGCGCGATCAAAGCCCCAACCGATGCGCCCAGCAGGATCATGCCGGCCGCCTTACCGAAGAGCGCCTGGCCGAAACGCTGCCGGGCGACCTCGAGCAATACGCCCCCCAGCACTCCGCCGACCGCGCCGCCCAAGGCTCCCTTCCAGGCCTGACTGCCTCCGCTGAAACCCTCAGCCAGCCCGATCAGCACCCCGAAGACGCCCCAGCCGAGCGCCCGGCCGAGCAGGCCGGCCCCGAGCGACTGAAAGGACATTTCCCCAAGCGGCAGGCCAATGGCGCCCGCGGCCAACCCGAGCCCGGCCGCGAGCACGCCTGTGCGCAGCGCGCGAGCCGGTGTGCGGTTGATCAGGGCCTCGCCTCCGCCGATCAAGAATCCGACGCACACCCCGATCAGCGCGCCGACGATCATCTCGCTCGCGTACAGATTGCCGGTAAACGAAAGTCCCAGCAGGTTGCTGATCTGCCAACCGAGCAAGCCGCCGATGGCGCCCAGGACGGCGTAGTAGTAAGTTCGCATTCTGCGACTCATGGTGAGGATCCTCCATCATCCGCCACGGCGGGGGCGGACGGCGCAAGATTGCGCCACTCCACCTCGCTCCGCCCGCCTTCCGCCAGAATCTCGCGGAACCCATAGTAGCGCTGCGGGTCGAGCGTGCCATCGGCCGTGCGGATGAAGAACCCGCAGGCGGTCGAGTGCGGCTCGATGACCAGCGCCACCTGCCAGGATTCCGGGAAGAAGTGTTGATGCAGCCAGGTGTCGTATCCCGAGAGGAACACGCCCATGCGCGGGTGGGTGTGGTACCAGCCCACCATGAGGCGCCGCGGGTGATTGGCTTCGAGCTCATCGTTGAGCGCCACCAGGCTGTCCTGGGTGAAGGTGATGAACGTGCTGCCCTGGCGCACATGGCGTGCGCGCAGGATGGATTCGACGAGCACCACTTCCTCGCGCTTCTCGCTCTCGACCATCCACTTGCCCACCAGAACGCCGCCCACCTCGTTGTCGAGGTCGTTCGCCGCGTGTTCAGCCACTTGGGCCAGTGCGCGCGGGGTCATCATCACTGCAACCGCCGGCGGCTCGGCACCGCTTTCGTAGGGCGAGACCCACCGGCGCAGGCGGTTCCTGAGCAACCGCGCGTGGCGCGGGCTGCGGGCCAGGCTTGGGACAAGACGGACGCGCGGTTGGCTCATCGGGCCATCAACTCGAGATCGGTTTCAGATCGCGGGGGCCGGCGCGGCCGGCCTCACCGGCCGCCAGCGGTGACGTCGGCGGTCATGATCAGGCGGTCGCCCTCAGGCACCTTGGCCTGGGCCAGCGTCTCCTCTTCCTGCAGCTCACGGCCCAGCGCTTTGCTGTCGATGCGGTAGCTCATCGGGCGCCCATCGGGGCCGGTGACCGGAAGCTGCAGTGAGGTGGTCAGTTCGGGGATCAGGTCTTTGACCGCCACGTCGTTGGGAACCTCGGCTGAGCGCGTGCCACCCGAGGGAAGAACAACCGTTACGGGAACGTCGGACATTTCAGCCTCCTTCTCTTTCGACGAACGCGTGCTCAGGGTGCGCTACGGCCGGCCAGGGGCCGCGCGCCCTCACTTGAGATGAATGCGCACTTGTACCTTCTCTTCGGGCTTGAGACGAATGCGCTCCGGCCGCAAGAGCTCCTGCGTATCCACCGGAAAGGCCGCCGGATTGCGTGTGCGGTACTCGCGGCACCAGCGCGCGGCTTCCGGGTCCCACGGAAAGGGTGGCTGGGTCGGGTCGTCGTGATAGTTCTTGTACTGGATCATCTCACCCAGCATGATCACCAGGCGATCGAGCGAGCGACTGGCCGTCCACCAGGCCGCGTCGATGCACACGCTGCCGTTGAGATGATTGATGTTGGGGTGCCAGATGGGCGTAAGCCACTTGAGCCCCGGCCAGCGTTGCGGGTACTGGTTGTGCAGATAGATCTCGACCTGGTGGTTGGTCGAGTACTTGGGCCGTCCGCGGCGGTCGACGGAGGCGATGCCGCGGCACAGGAAAGTGACCACGTAGCGCTCGGGCGGCAGGCCGGGGTGAACGGGCTGGGCCTCAAAACGGATGAGCGAGGCGCGCCCCGCCAATTCCCGCATGAGTTGGTAATCGGCCCGCAAGCGGCGGATGCGCGGCGAGTCGTCGAGAGCCATGGCGCCGGCGGTGATATCGGCGGTGAGAATCAGTCGATCGTTGTTTGGCACGCCGGCCGCCGCCAGGCTCTCTTCCTCGCGCAGTTCGCGGCCGAGGGCCTTGCTGTCGATGCGGTAGCCCATCGGGCGGCCGTCGGGGCCGATGGTGGGCAGCTTGAGCAGGGAGGTCAACTCGCCGAGCAGGTCGCGAATCGCGACGTCGTCCGGCACTTCGGCGTTGCGCGCCCCGCCATTCGGCAGCACAAGAGTCACAGACAAATCGGGCATGGATGGCCTCCCCAGAACGCGGTGAACGATGAACCTGCGCTAGCGATGGTGATGCGGCACCTGACACATTCCGGTCACAGCCCAGCAGTCGGCATGGTGCGGCGTACGGCAGACTGGACACACGACCACCCCGCGCGGATCGCGGCGAGTGATCGGATCGAGACAATACGGGCAGCGGTGCTCGGCGGCCCCGCGGAGGCGGACGTGCGTTCGCCGCGGGCGGCCACCCAGCCGGCGCCAGGCTGCGCCCAGCGGAGCGAGCGCCCCGGCCCTCGGCCGTGGTGTTTGGCCAACGTGAGCCGATGCGGGGCCGGCGGTTGATGCGCCGGAGGCTTGGGCAGCGCGGGGCGGTTCATCGACCGAGGCCGGGCGGTTCGTCTCGCTCGGGCGGCGCCGGTCCCTCCACGCCTCCTGCGCCAGCGCCACGCCCAACGTGCCCAGCGCGAGCTGACTCAATCCGTACCAATCGGGCAGCGCCTCGCGCGGCTGGCCAAGCGTGATGCCGCCCATTCCCCACGTCATCCATCCCAGGAAAACCAACGCTGCCACCAGGCTGACCACCCCGACCAGGAATCGCAAGCCTGCGGTCTGCATGCGCAAGCTGACCCGCGCGTACAGGCCGGAGAGCAGGCCGAGCCCGGCGGCCGTGGCCAGGCTGAGCGCCCACGGCTGAATTGAGAAGTTGACCAGGCGCACCAGAGCGAAGAGCAAGGCGCCCAGGGCGGCGGCAGCCAGGGTCATCGCCAGGCGCAGGATCAGCCGCCGACCGGTGGAGGGGGATGTGGGTGGGGGAGGAGAGTCCATCAGGTTCGCCAAGGAAGTCATCACGCGGCTCAATCGCGCAGCACCACCCGCCCTCGGGCGGCATTGGACTCGTGGGCCTCGGGCTCAACCCCGGCACCCAGGCGGATGCGCTCGCGCAGGGGTGGGACGGTCGTGGACTCGGGCCCCTCGAAGTGACTGAAGTGCAGTGCCTCCGGCAAATCACCGGTCAGTTCGTAGAAGCGGAACTCGCGCGCATTGTGCGCGCGCACGACGTGCAGCGGAGGCACGCCAACGCTGGCGAGCGTTCGGTGGAGAAAGGTTTCCTGCCCGGAGATCTGATGCGTGAGCTGCGTCTCGCGCAGGACTCCGCACACCGGGCAATGTCCCGCCTCGAACGTCACTTCGGAGATGGGGCGCAGCACGGTCTCGGTGGTGTGACAGCTGGGGCAGGTGAGGGCTAGGACGAGTTCCTGGTCCAGATCGAGCACCGCCTCCGCGCCCAGGTCGGCGCGGGCGATGCGCAGCAGTTCCTCGAGCGTGGTGCGGTCGGCGCGCGCGGGAAGCTCCTGGATGGCGCCATAGGTCCAGTGGCTCTCGCAGTCCTCGCGCGGC
>JAPLGX010000043.1 GCA_026389925.1 Chloroflexota bacterium | reverse complement strand
TCCCCCTTTTCCCCCTCGCGGCAAAACGCGACGTAGCATTTCGAGGGCGATTTTTGAAAACTCCACGCCGACGCGGCCAGCCTGCTCGCGCAGCTCGCGACCGAAGCGCGGGAGGCCGGGCACCCGCGCGCCGCCCAGCTTGCGCTCGAGGCGGGGCGGGCCTACATGCTGGCCGGGCAGCTGGAGACCGCCCTCGGTGAGATCCGCGAGGGTCTGGCAATGCTGGCCGACATGGGCCGCTGGCGCATCCTGCGAGCTGCCGGCCTAAGGGCGGTGGACGAACTCCACCAACGCGGGTGGACCCAGGAGGCCGAGGAAGTGGCAGCCTGGTTGAATGCCACGCTCGCGGGCGCACCGGTCGAGGCGGACTCAACGCTCCAGCCTGCGCCATCGGCCCGCCCCGCGCTGCTCCCGACTCACTGCCCGCAGTGCGGCGGTGCGCTGCACTCCGACGAAGTGGAGTGGATCGACTCCCGTACCGCCGAGTGCGGCTACTGTGGCAGCCCCGTCCGGGCCGCTTAGCGGCCTTGTCCCGGAGGCCTTGCGTGAATTGAACGAAGACGACATTCGTCGTCGACTGCGGCCGGCCGCCCCCACGCCGGCCGCGGCTCCCCGCCTCAGCCCGCCGCCGCGGATTGCCGCCGTGCTCGTGCCTCTCTATCGCAACGCCGGCGAGTGGCACATGCTGTTCACCGAACGCAGCGAAGAAGTGGCGGATCACAAGGGCCAGGTCTCGTTCCCGGGCGGTCAGAGTCATCCCCAGGATGCGGACCTGGCAACGACGGCGTTGCGCGAGACGCATGAGGAAATCGGTCTCGACCCGCGTGAGGTTCGCGTGCTGGGGCTGCTCCAGCCGATGCTCACGGTCACCAACTTCTGGGTCACCCCGGTCGTGGGCGCCTTCGCCTGGCCGCAAACCTTCCACCTTGCGCCGGTCGAAGTGCGCGAGGTGTTCGGCGCGCCGCTGCGCTGGCTGGCCGATGCGACCCATTTGGAATGGCTGGAACGCGAGCATCCGCTCACCGGGGAGCACGTCATCACCGCCATCTACGCACCCTACGAAGGCCACACGATCTGGGGCGCCACGGCGCGCATCGCCCTGCAGGTCTTAGAGGCGCTCATCCAGGGCGCTCGCTGAACCCAAGCCGCAAGGGCTCCGGCCCAGGCGTGCCGCGTACACCTGAGGGAGGGCGGCCATGCGATTTGTCGTGTTTGGTGCAGGCGCCATCGGCACCTATCTTGGCGGCAGCCTCTTTGCCGCAGGCCATACGGTCGCTTTCCTGGATACCGCCGAGACCGTCGCGCGGGTCAGGCAGAACGGGCTTGCGCTTGAAGACCGCGGTCGGACGATCCAGCTTCCGGCCGAGGGTTACGTGTCCTCGTGGCCGGAGGCATATCGTTTGGGGCCGTTCGACGCAGGCATCTTTGCCCTCAAGTCGTACGACACCCGAACGGCGCTCCGGCAACTGGCCGGCTTCTCCCGCGAGCTGCCTCCGCTGGTGTGCGTGCAGAATGGCGTGGAGAATGAAGGCGCGATTGCCGGCGCGCTCGGCGCGGATCGTGTGATCCCTGCAACGGTGACGAGCGCCATCGGGCGGCCGGCCCCCGGGCGAGTTGTGGTGAGCAGGGCGCGCGGGATGGGGCTCACGGCGCATCACGCGCTGAGCCGGGCCCTGGCCGCGGCCTTCGGCGAGGCCGGGCTGGCGCCCCGCTTGTATGCCCACCCGTTGGCGATGAAGTGGTCGAAGCTGCTGACGAACCTGATGGCGAATGCCTCCTCCGCCATCCTCGAGATGCTGCCCGAAGAGATATTCCACGATGCAGCTCTGTTCCGCGTGGAGTTGGAGATGATGCGCGAGTGCCTGCGCGTGATGCGCGCCCTGCGGCTGGCTGTGGTCGACCTGCCTCGCACGCCGGTGCGCGCTCTGGCGTTCGCGGTCGAGCGCCTGCCGATGAGCCTTGCACAGGCGGCGCTCTCGCGCGTGGTGGGCGGCGGACGCGGGGGCAAGATGCCGTCCTTCTATCTTGACCTGCAATCCGGCCGCGGCCGCACGGAGGTGGATTGGCTTAACGGGGCCATCGTGCGAGCCGGCGCGACGGTGGGCGTGGCCACCCCGATCAACGCCACGCTCACGGTTACGCTCATGCGCCTGGCGGGGGAGAGCACCCAACGCGCAGCTTACCGGCGCAACCCATCCACGCTGCTGCGCGAGGTCGAGCGCGCGAGGGCGCACGCCAGCACGTGAGAACGGCATGCCTCGCGCCGGGTCGCCGGTCGCGCAGCCGTCTCGAGTTTGACCCGCCACCCCCGAGACCGTATAATCCTGCGCATGGTCACCCGCGAGGAACTCGAGAAGCAACTCAAAGAGGCGATGCGCGCGAGCGATGAGCCGCGCAAGCGCACGCTGCGCATGATCCTGGCCGCGGTCCAGCTGGCCGAGGTGGAAAAGCGCGGCGCGCTGGACGAGGCCGCCATGCGCTCGATCCTGCAGCGCGAGGTCAAGACCCGCCAAGAGGCGCTGGCCGATGCCGAGCGCGCCGGACGCGCCGAGATGGCTGAGGATGTGAAGGCCGAGCTCGAGATCGTGCAGAGCTACTTGCCCGCCGCGTTGCCCGCCGAGGAGTTGGAGGCGCTGGTGCGTCAGACAATGGCCGAGGTCAACGCCTCGGCTCCCGGGGACATGGGCAAAGTGATGAAATCGCTCATGCCGCGCATCCAGGGCCGGGCCGACGGCAAAGAAGTGAATCAAGTCGTGCGCCGACTCTTGGGCGGGTAGCAGGCCTGGACTGCTCCCATTCAGTGGACGACACCCGAGATCCCTCCGCCTCATCCTGGCATCGCATCGGCACCTTGGGCCCGCTGGTGGCGCTGGTCGTCACGAGCGCGGTCCTGGCCGTGCTCGTGCTGTCGATGCCCCTTCTCCCCGGTGAGATCGCCGTCAGCCTCAAACTGGGAGAAGTGGCTCCCCAAGACATCCTCGCTCCGCGCTCGGTGACATTCGTGAGCACAGTGCTCACCGAGCAGGCCCGCCAAATTGCCGCCGACGCGGTCACGCCCGTTTACGACCCGCCCGACCCGGGCATCGCCCGCCAGCAGGCCGAGAGGCTGCGCGCCGGCCTGGCGTACCTCTCGGCGGTGCGCGCCGACCCCTACGCCACTCCCGAACAGAAGCTCAGCGACCTGCGAGCCACCCGCGACATTCCTATTTCCATCGAGAGCGCCACCCAGGTCCTGCAGCTCAGCGATCTCGATTGGCAGCTTGTCCAGGACGAGGGTCAGGCCGTGCTCGAGCAGGTGATGCGGCGCGAGATCCGCCCCGAGTCGGTCGAGGAGATACGCAACTCACTGCCGGCTTACGTCAGCCTGGAATTACCCGAAAGCCGCGCCCAGCTGGTGGCCGACCTGCTCCGCCCGCTGGTCATCCCCAACAGCTTGTTCAACCAGGATGGCACGCAGGCGCTGCGCGAGGAGGCGGCCCGCAATGTGGCGCCAATCACACGCAGTTACGTCGCCGGCCAAGTTGTCGTGGCCCGCGGACGCCCGGTCACGCCAAGCGATCTGGAGGCCGTACAAGCGCTGGGGCTGACCGCGGGGCCGCTCAACGTCCGCCAGACGCTGAGCACGACCCTCACCGTGGCGCTGCTGGCCACGCTCCTGCTGCTCTATCTGCGTCGCTTCCCCATAGGCCGCAAGCCACGCTTCCGGCACGCTGCGCTCTTGGCTCTGCTGCTGCTGCTCTATGTCGCGGCAGCCCGCCTGATGATTCCCAGCCACACGGTCTTACCCTACCTCTTCCCGGCCGCATCGCTCTCGCTGTGCCTGGCCGGCCTCTTCAACCCGGGTCTGGGGATTGTGGGCGGCTTCCTGATTGCCAGCGTTGCGGGTGTGTTGGCCGGAGGGCGCCTCGAACTTGCGCTGTTCACTGGCTTGGGTGCGCTCATGGCGGTGCTCACGCTGGGGCGCGCGGAAAGGCCTTTGAACTTCTTCTTCGCCGGCCTGACGAGCGCACTGACGGGGATCGCCGTCGTCCTGCTCAGCCGGCTGCTCGAGCCGACGAGCGACCTGATCGGCGTTCTCACGCTCATGGCGGCCAGCCTGGGCAACGGGATCCTTTCCGGCAGCCTGGCCATCGGCATCCTGATTCTGGCCGGCGGCCTGTTCGACGTCACCACCAACCTGCAGCTACTCGACCTCTCGCGGCCGGACCACCCCCTGCTGCGGCTGATGCTGCGCAACGCACCGGGCACGTATCAGCACAGCTTGCAGGTAGCCAATTTGGCTGAGCACGCCGGCGAGAGCATTGGCGCCAATACCCTGCTCCTGCGCGTGGGCGCGCTGTATCACGATGCGGGCAAGGCCGCCCGCCCGAAGTACTTTGTCGAGAACCAGGGACCGGATGGCAACCCGCACGAACAGCTGGAACCTGTCAGCAGCGCCAAAGTCATCATCGAGCACGTCCGCGATGGGCTCGACCTGGGACGCAAGTACCGCCTGCCCACCCGCGTGCGCGACCTGATCCCAGAGCACCACGGGACGCTGCGAGCGAACTTCCAGTACAACCTGGCGCTGAAACTGGCGGAGGGCGATGCCTCCAAGGTGGATGAGTCGCTCTTCCACTACCCCGGCCCGCGGCCTCGCTCGCGCGAAGCCGCGCTGCTTATGCTGGCGGACGGCGTGGAGGCGAAGTTCCGCGCCGTGGGCCCCGCCTCGCAGGAGGAGATCGAGGCCCTGGTGCGCAGTGTGATCGATGACCGTCTCAGCCAGCAGCAGTTCGTCGATACGGATTTGACCCTCCACGATTTGGAACGTATCCGCCGGTCGTTCGTCGAGACGCTGCGCGGTGCACTTCACACCCGCTTGAGGTACCCGGATGACGAGCAGGGCAAGCCGAAGTCGGCTGAGTCCGCATCCGCTCCCGGCACGGGGTAGGCTGGGCCTATCCGGGCAGATGGTTGTGACCCACGTGGTGCGCAGCCTGCGCCAGTCGCGCCTGCGCCTCGTCCGGCGTGCCGCCGACGCAGCGTTGCGGGCGTGCGGCGCGAAGGCGGCCTCCTTCGGCTTGGTGTTGGGCGGGGACGCTCTGCTGCGCCAGCTGAACCGGCGCTACCTGGGGCATGACCGCCCGACGGATGTGCTGGCCTTCCCCGCCTCGGTGCCGACGCGTGCGACGTCGGGCAAGGAGTTGGGGGACGTGGTCGTCTCCCTTGCCACAGCTCGCCGCCAAGCGAGGAGCGCTGGACATTCGCTGGAGGCGGAGTTGGCCGTGCTCACCGTTCACGGCATCCTGCACCTTCTCGGCCACGACCACCGAACTCGGGCGCAAAAGGCGCGCATGTGGAAGCTGCAGACGCGCGTGCTGGCGTCGGTGGGCGTTTCCTGGCCCGACGGCAACTGAACGCACCATCAACTCCCATGGAGAGGACCGGCATCGAATGAGAGCCCGGGGACTAGCGGCCGCATTTGGATTTGCCTTGCGCGGGATCGGCTATGCCTGGCACACCCAGCGCAATGTGCGCATCCAGGCTGGGGTGGCCATGGCGGTGGTTCTGGTGGGCGCATGGCTGCGTGTGGGTGCGCTCGAGTGGGCGCTGCTCATCACGGCCATCGCCCTCGTGCTCTCGGCCGAACTGCTCAATACGGCGATCGAAGCAGTGGTGGACCTTGTGAGCCCGCAGACCAACCTGTTGGCCGGCGCGGCCAAGGATGCCTGCGCCGCTGGGGTCGTCGTGGCCGTCGTGGGAGCCGTGCTGCTCGGCTTATTCGTTCTGGGCCCGCCGCTGATCGACCGCGTGCAGTTGATGAGTCGCTAGCTGAGGATAGGGCGTGCACATGGCCGCGACCGATTTTGTCTTTGGGACCGTGGGCAGTCCCCTCTCGACGCCCAAGAAGCCAGGCGGCACGCTCGGCGGGGTCAAGCGCCTGGCGGAACTCAAGTTGGGCGCGCTCGAATTGGCGTGGGTTCAGTCCGTGCGCGTGACGCTGGCCACCTGTGAGGCCATTCGGCAAGCCGCACACGAGGCTCACATCAGCCTGAGCGTCCATGCCCCCTACTACATCAACCTCAACGCGGATTCCGACGAGTGGCCGAAGAGCCGCAAGCGCCTGATGGACGCCGCTTACTTCGGTCATCAGGCCGGCGCCAGCGAGATCGTTTTTCATCCAGGTTCCTACTTCGCCCAGAGCCCCGCCCAAGTTCTCCGAGTCGCCGTGCCCCGGCTTCGCGCCTGCCGCGATGAACTGGACGCCCTGGGGGTCAGCGCGGTGCTGCGCCCTGAAACGATGGGCAAGAGCGCCATGCTGGGCAGCCTCGAGGATGTCCTCACACTATCGGCGGAGATCGAAGGAGTCGAACCCTGCCTGGATTTCGCCCACCTGCACGCCCGCGCCGGTGACGGGAGCGGCAACTCGTATGCCGAGTGGGGGGCAATGCTCGACCGCGTTGCCGAGAGGCTGGGGGAAGTCGCGCTGCGCCGCCTGCACATTCATCTTTCGGGAATCGAATACAGCGTGAAGGGGGAGCGCAACCACCTGCCCTTCGCCCAGGCCGACTTGCGTTACCGCGACCTGCTCACCGCATTGCGCGATCGAGGCTGTGGCGGCCGCATCCTGTGCGAGAGCCCGATTCTTGAGGAGGACGCCTTGCGGCTTCAGCGCGCCTGGCGTCGCCTGACGGGGCCGTCCGCCTCCACGCCACGAGCCACGCGCACGCGGGAATAGCCTCGCGACGGGCGCGGCCCGGCATCACCCTCGATTCGTTAAACCTGTTGCAGAAGAATGCGGCGCTAGCCGCCGGGTTCCTCGGGCCGAGGTTTGGCCGAGGACGGGTTGTGCGCAAACGAGAACAGAGGCAATGGGATGCCTTCCGCGCGCAGCCAGACCCAAAAACTCGTCCCCATCCCAGGCGTCGATTGAACCTCGATCAACCCGCCATGGCCTTCGACCACCTTGCGGGCGATGGCCAAACCGAGGCCGCTCCCCGGCGTTTTCGATAGCCGCCCGGCGTGTCCGCGGTAGAAGGGGTCGAACACTCGCGGAAGTTCATCGGCGGCGATGCCCGGGCCGGTATCCCGCACCTCGACAACCACCCATGACTCGCCCTCGCGCTCCCGCGGTCCAACCTCGACACTCACCCGGCCTCCGCGCGGTGTGTAGAGCAGCGCGTTGTTGATGATGTTGGAGAGGCCTTGTTCGAGCATATGCGCGTCCGCATTCACCAATGGGCATTGCTCGGGTGATTGGGCCGTCACCGCGATCCCGCGATTGGCAGCAAGCAACGAGGCGGACTTGAGAAGATCGTGTACGAGCGCCTGCAAATCCACCAGCGCCCGGCGCGGGTCGGGGCGGTCGACGTTCACCTGGCCAAGGATGAGCATCTCCTCGACCAATTCCTGTATGCGCTTGACCTCGCGGCCAAGCACGTCGGCATAATCACGGCTGCGCTCAGGATGGGTGCACAACAGATCGAGATAGAGATCGAGGGTGGTCAGGGGCGTGCGCAGTTGGTGACCGAAGACGAGCATTTGCTCGGAGGTCCCGTGCATCTCCTCCTGGGCGCGGCGCAGGGCCTTCTGCAATTCCTGGAGCTGCGTGCGCAAGTCTCTGCCCGACTTCGCTAGCGCATCGCGCAAGTCCGCGTTCTCCAGGCTGAGAGCGACCTGTGCGCCGAGAACGGCGCCCAGGTGCAG
>JAPLGX010000447.1 GCA_026389925.1 Chloroflexota bacterium | reverse complement strand
GAACACTTGCAGCTTGCGTTGGAAGAGGACCTGCCGCGGCTGGCACGCCTGGATCTCGTGGCCTCGATGCAGCCGAGCCACGCGCCCTCCGACCGGCGGATGGCGGAGCGTTACTGGGGGCCGCGCTGCGCCCGCGCCTATGCCTGGCGCAGCCAACTGGCCGCGGGCGCGCAACTGGCGTTCGGGTCGGATGCGCCGGTCGAGCCGCCCAATCCGTTCGAGGGGTTGCACGCCGCGGTGACGCGCCGCGGCGCGGATGGGGAACCCGGTGTGGCCGGCTGGTATCCCGAGCAACGTCTGACGCTCGCAGAAGCTTTGCGCGCCTATACCCTCGGGCCGGCGTATGCCGCCGGTGTGGAGAAAGAATGCGGGATTCTCGCGGCGGGGCGCTGGGCGGATCTGGTGGTCTTAGATGAAGATCCATTCGGCGTGCCGGCCGAGGCGCTCAGGACGATCGCGCCGCGGGCGACGATGGTCGGTGGACGCTGGACGTGGCGCGAGTTCTGACGGTGGGGGGAAATTGTGGTCGAGACCGCGACGAGCGCCGAAAGGTAGGCGGTCCCCATGCACATATCCACCCGGCACGCAGGCTCTCGCCTGAAGTCCTATTGTCCAGCGGGGGTGGCACACGGCCCCACTGACACGCAAGAGTCCGTTGACATCTTGCGCACTGGCTCACCGTGTAAACTGGTCTCAGCGCGCGAGAGGGCGCTCACCCCGCCACGGGGGCCGACTTGCGCGGGGCGGGGGCGCCGCGCAGCAAGCCCTCCGTGCTCAGGTCCTCGTCGACCTCAGGCCAGTGGATGCCATACCCCGCCGCGCTGATCTGCCACCGCTCTCGCTGCAACGGGCTGGCGTGCAAGAGCCGGGGGTACCAAGCGAGCGGAACGATGATCTTCCGGCCGTCCTCCAAATCCACGGTTAGTTCGTCCTCCGAGAAACGCACGGCGCGAACCCTCTGGCCGGGACTAATCTCCGAAGAAGTCATCCCATGCCTCCAGCAGCATTTGCCGGTACTGGCTGACCAAGGTCTCGATCTCCCTCAATTCGCGCGCCGCGTACCCTAGGTTCCTGGCTAGAGCCACCGGCTCGAGCCAGAACTTGGCAGAGTACTGCTCACGGTCCACGTGCAGGTGGGGCGGCTCATGGGGTTCGTGGCTGAAGAAGTAGAAACGGTATGGGCCGATCCGTGCGACAGTGGGTGCCAACGATGCCACCTTGACTGGATGAGCGGCGCATATACCGTGGGTGATTCTACACCGAAAGCCCACGGGAGCGATGGTTGGGTCGAGTCCTTCTGGGACGACGGTCGTGGGGACAGAGAGGCGCATCCTTCCTCCTCGGCCGGCTCTCCTGCTTCACACTCCGTGAGCAAGGTCGGCTGGCAGGCCGAGCAACGTCTGACGCTGGCCGAGACGTTGCGCGCCTTCACGATGGGTCCGGCCTATGCGGCCGGCGTGGAGAAAGAATGCGGGATTCTCGCGGCGGGGCGCTGGGCGGATCGGGTCGTCTTGGATGAAGATCCGTTCGCGGTGCCGGCCGAGTCGCTCCGGCACCTCGCGCCGCGGGCGACGATGGTCGGTGGGCGCTGGACGTGGCGCGAGTTCTGACGGTGGGGGGGAAGGTGCAGTCGATATCGCGACGAGCGCCGAAAGGTAGGCGACCTGCATGGGGGTGTGCTTCGGGGGCACACGGTTTGCAGCCCTTGGCCCCGATGGCCACGCAATGAGGTCGCTAGAAACCGGCGTGGGCCGCGGCCGAGCCTCTCGGAGCGGGGCTTGACCCGCCTTGACATCTGACTATAATAATGGTCACATGACCAAAGGTCACCGGTTCGCGATCGTCTATGCTCCGGTCACGCGTGAACACATGCGCCGCATCCCGCGCCGGGATCTTGGGCTCCTGAGGAACGCAAGCGAGGTCCATCTCGGCGATGAGCCGGAGCGCGAGACCGCCAACCGCAGACCCCTGGCTCCA
>JAPLGX010000134.1 GCA_026389925.1 Chloroflexota bacterium | reverse complement strand
TCGGCGGTCATTATGGCGGCCTGCACCCTCACCGGGGCGCTGCTCCCGGCGGCCCAAGCCTGGGTCGGCAAGCTGATCGTGGACGGTGTCGTGACGGCCATTGGCGCACACCGCCCGGCTATGGACGGCTTGCGCCAGGTGCTGCCGCTCCTGGCAGTGGAATTCGTGCTGCTTGTCACGCAGTCGCTCATCGGCCAGGTGCGCACGCTGGCCGAGCACGTGCTGCATTCGCGCCTCAACCTGAGCATAAACACGCGCATCATCAGCAAGGCGCTCGAGCTCGACCTGGCGCATTTCGAGAATGCCGAGTACTACGACAAGTTGCAGAACGCGCGGCGCGAGGCGGATTGGCGCGGCCTGCAGATCGTCAACGGCGGGTTCTACCTTGTGCAGAACGTCATCACGTTGCTCTCGTTCGGGGCGCTGCTCTTGCGCTTCAATCCGCTGCTGGCGGCCGTCCTGTTCCTGGCCACCCTGCCCGCCTTCGTCGCACAAAGCCAATTCGCGGAGCTCAACTTCCGCGTTCTCTCGTGGCGCGCGCCGGAGTTCCGCAAGCTTTCGTACCTCGAGCATCTGCTCACGGACTACGATGCGGTCAAGGAAATCAAACTGTTCGGGCTGGGTGAACCGTTGTTGGCGCGCTATGCCCGCCTGTTCTGGAAATTCCTCAAAGAGGACCAGGACATCGCCCAGCGCCGCAGCCTGGCCTCTCTGGGCTGGGGCATGCTGGCGACGCTCTCATACTACGGCGCCTATGCGTGGATTGTCTGGCGCGCGGTGGGCGGGTCGATCAGCCTGGGCGACATGACCATGTACTTGAGCATCTTCCGCAGCAGCCAGACCATGTTCGAAGCCATCGTCTACGGGCTGAGCGAGCTTTACGAGAACGGCTTGTTCATGAGCAACCTGTTCAGCTTTCTGGCACTCACCCCGCAAATGCCGGTCGCGCGCAGTCCGCAGCCCGTGCCCCCTTCAACCCAACGGGGCATCGAGTTCCGCGATGTGTGGTTCCGCTATCCGGGCCAGGAGTCGTGGGCACTGCGCGCCATCGACCTTACCATCCACCCGCGGGAAAAGATCGCGCTGGTGGGCCCCAACGGCGCCGGCAAGACGACCCTCATCAAGCTGCTCACGCGCCTGTACGACCCGGAGCGCGGCGCGATCCTGCTTAACGGGGTGGACCTGCGCGAGATCGACCCGGTGGAATTGCGGCGGCGCATCGGCGTCATCTTCCAGGACTTCGTCCACTACCACCTGCCCGCCTTCGAGAATGTGGGCTTCGGCCAGATCGAGGCATTGGAGGACCGGCCGCGTATCGAGGGTGCAGCCGCCAAGAGCGGGGCGGATGAGGTCATCCGCGAACTACCGGAGGGCTATGAGACGATCCTCGGCCGCTGGTTCCACAACGGACGCGATCTCTCCGGAGGCGAGTGGCAGAAGATTGCCCTGGCCAGGGCTTTCATGCGCGAGTGTGAGTTGCTCGTGCTCGACGAGCCGACCGCGGCGCTGGATGCTGAGAATGAGCTGCGCGTCTTCACCCAGTTCCGTGAACTGGTGGCGGACCGGATGGCGGTGCTCATCAGCCACCGCTTCTCGACGGTGCGCATGGCCGACCGGATCTACGTGGTCGAAGAAGGCGCGCTAAGCGAGATGGGCACGCATGTGGAGTTGTTGCGCCTGGGCGGTACGTATGCCCGGCTGTTCACGCTGCAGGCCGAATCCTACCGTTAGGCCCGGGAATGCCGGGCACGCCGTGGCCGCGCAGGGCGGTGCCAGGTGCCGCGGATCGGTACCCGCGCGTGCCCGCAGCCCCGCATCGAAGATCTCCTCACAGCCTTG
>JAPLGX010000155.1 GCA_026389925.1 Chloroflexota bacterium | reverse complement strand
GCAAAAAGACCCGGGCGCGTGGGGTGGGAGTGGCTGTGGGCACTGCTGACAGAGCCCTGGCGACGCTCAGTTTGCCCCAACCCCAACTGTAGTTGGGCACCACGCTAGCGTAACGTTTGCACAATCAGTGGCCGAATCATTCAAATCGGCACAAAGACGTCATTCCTGAACAGCGGCAGCGGCGGTTGAAACGCCGAGCCCTGTCCGATCCGAAGTTCTACCCCTGCATAGGGGCTGAGTTCATCGAACCTTAACAACAGATTGCCTTCAGCTTGCCGAAAGATCAGCGCTGTGGTGTTCGCGGCGACGCGGACCATCTGCTTGACCGACGTCTGACGCCGGTCAAAGGGTGCCTTGGCCTGAAACGGTTGCTCGTGCAACCAGACAGCATCCCAGCGGACCAGGTTGGCAGCAAGAACAGCGAACTCTTCCTGGATGGCTATGCCAGCGGCTGAGCGCACCTTCAGGTGATGCATCTCGAAGACGCGTTTGCCCTCCTTGACCCCAGCCTCGATCGTCTGCCGACCGTTGTAGAAGTTGAACCAAGCTGGCAAGTCACGCGTGACGGTCTGCGGTCCATAGTGGACGAGGGTGGCATGGCGCTCTTTCTGGCCGGTGTAGAAGTGTTCCAGGCCGACATCCAAGGGATAGGGGCAGAACTGCAGCTTCAGGCCTGACCAAGCCACCATCTCGGCGTTGTCGCCCACCCGCGTCCATTCCGTTTGGGCCGTGACCCGCCGCCGTAGCGCGCCGGTCACCTTGTCGCTGATGGCCTTGCCGTAGACCTCGTAGCCCATCTCAATCAGCCAGGCAAGATTCTCGCCGCTGCCAAAGCCGCCATCCAGGCGGAAGATAGCGCGGACCGGCGCCCGATTGCGCTGGTTCTCTACGACAAAGTGGGCTAAGCGGGCCTCAAGGGCGGCCAGTTCGCACTGCAGCAGTCGCACCTTCTCGATCTGGCGCTCGACGGCCTGGCGTGCAGGCCCGATCTCTTGCGCTCGCCGGTGCAAACGCCGCCAACAGACGGCGACTTGGTGCCGGGCCTTGCCCAGTTGGCTGTAAGGGCGCAGGACCTGCTTGGGCGCGCCATCCCGTTCGACCAGGCGGGCAACCTCGGCCAGGGCATGGTGCCATGCTTCTGTCGCTATTTGCATCTTCCCTCGAGCCGCTTCGAGTTGTGCTTGCCGATCATCGCGTCGTCGCAGAGCTTCCCGGAGCTCAGCCCGCTGGTGCTCAAGCCGCTCCGTCAGCAAGCCGGTACGCCGCAGGGGCCGCACGCCGGTACGCGCTTCGGCGGCCCGGACCAGGGCATCGGCCTGGTGACAGGATACGGTATCGCCAGGATGAGGCGTGACCGACAGCCACTGCCGCCCATAGGTCGGGCTGTGGAAACTGACCAGCGCCGCCTGGTAACCCAAGTGGACGGCATCGTCCATCCAGCCGAAGGCCGCTCCTGGGTAGGTCGTGCTGTTGTTGGACACCGGGCGGCCGGTCAGGTCCCCGTCATAGACCAGGACGCCGGTCTCGCGCAGCGCCAGCACGACTTCCCGGTCGATGAACGGGCGGCTGACTTGTGCGATGACCTCCCGAACGGACTCCACGCTGTCTGCGGTGCAGGCCTGCAGCGTACGACTGACCCCGCTGTAGTCCGCCCAGGCTGGTTGGCCCCAGGCGTCGGCCACCGCTTGATCCTGATCAAGGGGGTGGGGCCCACAACTGATGTCCTGGAGATAAGCACAGCCGCCCAGGATGGCGACCAGAAACTCAAGCAGCTTGGCTTGCGGCGCATGGTCCCGCGCACGTTGCGGGATGGACACCTTCTCCAACCCCTGAACCAGGCCGATCTGGCGGGAAAACATGCCCCAGGGCACCAACATCGCATGATCTGTCCGTCTGATCTTGGGTTCGTCGTCGCTGACTGGCAGTAGACTCATCGTGACCTCCCCATCGTGAAGCAGCCACGACCAGTCTATCTGAGGGCTCTCTGTTGGTAAAGTGCAGATTGTTGCCGGTTTGGAACGATTCCGACTCTGATTGCACAATCGTTAGGCTAGATTGGCACTTGCTGGACAATGACCAAGAGGTTCAGGCCCTTGGGGGTAGGCTATATGTGAGGACGAAGGCGATGATTCAAGAACAAGGGAACTGGGCCGCTGTCGAAGTATTGGCTCGCGTCCTTCTCGGAAAGGGCGAGCTCAGTGCTAGGAAGGCGCGGCAGGTGATTAAGGAAGCCATTGTCCAGCAGCATCGGGATGCGATAGTACGGTCAAGAGCAGATAGGTCGGAATAGAGCAGGGGATTCGCCA
>JAPLGX010000413.1 GCA_026389925.1 Chloroflexota bacterium | reverse complement strand
ATCGGGCGCCCAAGGAGGCGGGCGATCGCCGCGGGAGTTGGTACGTGCGCGAGGAACAGGGCCAGTAAGAGCGGAGCGCCTGCTTCACTGTAGTGAATCGTGTTCGGGCACGGCAGGCCGTGCCCGAACGTCGTTCATCGGACAGCGTGAAAAGCGTGCCCTTTGCAGGCACCGAGCTTCAACCCGCGTCCGCTACGCCGCCCGCTCAGCCAGCTTCAGTTTGAGGAAAACGAGTGGTGCCAGATACACCGCCCATAGCCCGGTGAGCGCATAGCGCACGTATCGCAGCATCATCCCCAGGCCGTCCATCCCACCCGGGAAAACGAACGTCAGGCCTCGCCAGAAGAGAAGGACCCCGACCAGGCCAATGAGGTAGCGCAGCGCGCGTTTCCACAGCGCCCCGCCCGCCTCGAACCGTGCTGATCGTTGGGCCAGCGCCAGGCCGGTCCCCATTCCAAGAATCAGACCGGCATCCGAGATGAGCCCCGAAGGATCGCGCGGGAGGACGAGGTCTTCCGGTGGAAGCACGCGCCGCAGTGCTTCCATCCAGGCTGGCGGGTCGACCACATTGGCGATGGCCATGAAGGCCAACGCGCCGAGGAGCAGCACCAGAGCCGAGGCCGCGACGGCCACCAGGACCTGCCGGGCCAGGCTCGCCTTCGCCAGGCGGGGGGCGATCGTGCGCTCGGCCCAGATGTAGAGTGCCAGCAGCAGCGCACCGAAAAGCCAGCCCGTGATGACATCGTGCGGGAAGTGCACACCCAGGTACATGCGCGAGAGCGAGATGAGCAGCACCAGCGCGATGGCCGCCACCCACACCCAGGCCCGGCGCAGGCGATAGGCCAGGTACGGCCATACCGTGCTGGCGATCAGCGCATGGCCGGAGGGCATGCCATAGGAAGTCTCAACCGCGCGCACCTCCACTCTGGCTTCGGTCCAGAACGGCCGCGGAGTGTGGAAGGCGAGCTTGAGCAGCCCGCTGGTCGTATCCGCCGCCAACAAAGCAATAGTCAGGCGGATGCCGAGCGGCGCGCTCACGCACCAGTACAACAACGTGATCAGGACGAGGAAGAATTCCTCCGTCCCCAGGAATGAGAATAGCTTCATCGGAACGAGCGCCCACGCGCCCAGGCCCTGTACTGCCAGGACAACGCGGGTCCCCCATTCAAAGATCGATTGCATGCTGCCTCCTTCTTGCGCGCTCTCTTCGCACCGTTGCCCCTCGGCCTCACGGCAGCCGGGTCGTGCAACCCAGTGCATGCCCGCACCGGTCTGCGCCGCTTCTCTGCCCTCGCGCGGTTAACCTGCCTCCACCGGCAGTTGGCTGTGCCGGTCGCGGGCCGGCGCAAAGCGAATCGTGAAGAGAATGCTCACGGCCACAAGGACCGCGCTGACGATGAATGGAAAATCCGGTCGACGTTCAAAGAGAACCCCGGCGAGGACGGGTGAGATGATGAGCGCCGCGGCGCTGGCCGTCTCGGTAACGGCATAGGCCAGGCCCATCTCGTGGTTGTCCACCACCCGCCCGATCTGCGAGGTGGCCAAACCCTTGGCTGCCCCGAACCCTCCGCGCAGGAAGTAGCCCAGGAAGTAGAGCGGCAGCGCAGCCCCCAACCAGAGCACCAGGGCCGAGGCGAACACGAAGACCTGTCCGAGAATCCATCCCCAGCGCGGATGGCGACGCCCGAGGACAACGCTAAACAGTACCAGGCCGAGCGCGTTGGCCGACCCAAGCAAACCGATGGTAGCCACCGGCACAGCGCGCACCTGTTGTAGGAAATTGGGAGCCAGCGGCAATCCGAGATACATGGCTAGGATCGTTCCGAAGAAGAGGACCACCAGGCCTAAGAAGGTTCGGCTGCCCAAGAGCCGCCCATAACGCCGTCCTTCCTTCTTTGGCTCGACAGGCTGCGGCGAAAGCGGGAGAAGCATCGCACACGAGGCGGCCAGCATCAGGCTGGCCCACCCGAAGACCGAGCGCAAGCCGGTCAGCGAGGCGATCCATCCTCCAATGGCCGGTGAGATGACCAACCCGGCGCCGTAGGCCGCAGTGACCAGCGTCAGCGCACGCTCGAGGCTGAGCGACCCGCGGCTGGCGGTGATGTATGAGTTGTTGGCCGAGATGACAAACGCGGTGGCGAAATAAGACGTCAACCCGATCGAGAACATCAGCAGGTTGGGGGCCAGGAACATCCCCATCGCCGCCAGCATCCCCAGGTACCACCCGGCAATCATCACCGGTTTGCGGCCGAAGCGGTCTGCAAGATACCCGGCCGGCAGGTGCAGCACCGCCATGCTGGCTCCGGCGATGCCCAGCACCCCGCCGATCCCGGCCGGGGTCGCGCCCAGGTCGCGGATGTAGAGGGGGTAGATGTAGAGAAACATCCCCTCCCCCAAAGCCCACACGCCCAAGGAGAGGATCAGTTGCCTTAGGTCACGCGTCACGGCAAGCGGCTCCGCGTTACCCGGTGCACCCAGTCGGCGCACGCGCGCCATACGCGGCGATGTTCGATGTCCTCGGTCAGCACGTGACCCGAGCGCTCGATCCACAAGAGTTCGCGCTCGGCCGCGCCGAGGCCCGCGAATATCACCTCCGCATTCTCGGGGGGCACCCCGCCATCGGTGCGGGAGTGCATCACCAGCGTCGGCACCTTCACCCGCGGCAGCGAACGGCGCACCTCGGCAAGCAGCGCTTTCAATTCGCCGATGGCGCGCACCGGGTACTCAGGATAGTCGAAGTGGCTGGCCGCCACTGTTTCATCAATCCAATCCGGCGGCCCTTTGCCGATGTAAGGCATGACCAGGGCGAGCAGGCGGGTGAAGTTCAGCCGCCAGTCCTTGGGCA
>JAPLGX010000025.1 GCA_026389925.1 Chloroflexota bacterium | reverse complement strand
CCTACGATACCACGCTGGAGGGCTGGTCGCGCGCGATCGACTTGCGCGACCGCGAACCGGAAGGGCACACCGAACGGGTCACCGAAGCCTCCCTGCGCCTGGGGCGAGCGATGGGCATGAGCGAGGAAGAACTGGTGCACGTTCGCCGGGGCGCGTTGTTGCACGATGTGGGCAAGATAGGCATCCCCGACGCCATCCTGCTCAAGCCCGGTCCGCTGACCGAACGCGAGTGGAGCGTGATGCGCCGCCACCCGACCATTGCCTATGAACTACTCTCTCCGATCGAATTCCTGCGGCCGGCCATCGACATCCCCTACTGCCACCACGAGAAGTGGGACGGCAGCGGCTACCCGCGAGCCCTCACTCATGAACAGATCTCGCTCGCCGCGCGCGTCTTCTCGATTGTTGATGTGTGGGACTCGCTGCGGTCGGACCGCCCCTACCGAGATGCCTGGGCCGAGGAGAGAACTCGCGCGCACGTGTGGGACGAAGCCGGCAAGCACTTTGACCCGAACGTGGTTGAAGTCTTCCTCGAGGTTGTGATCGGTTGAGGCAGGGAGCGCGATGCTGGGGCGGCTGTCCTTCGCGCTGCGCTACCTGGGGCGCCCACGTTGGGATACCGGCCTTCCGCCGCCGGAGGTGGTGGCCTACGCCACCGGGAGGCGCGCCGGGCGAGCCCTCGACATAGGCTGCGGCACGGGCGCCAGCGCTATGTATCTCGCCGGCGCGGGCTGGAAGGTGACCGGCATCGACTTCGTGCCGCTGGCCATCCTACGCGCCCGACGCCGCGCCCGTACGGTGGGGGTGGAGGTGGATTTCCGCGTTGGGTCGGTGCCGGCATTCGAGGGCATCCGCGGACCGTTCGACCTGGCTCTGGATGTGGGCTGCTTGCATACCCTGGACAGCGCGGCACGGCAGGGGTATCGCCCGGCACTCGCTCGCCTGCTCGCCCCTGGCGCTGCGCTCCTGATCTTTGCATTCACCTCGCCGCGTGTGCCGGGCATCCCGCCCGCCGAGCTTGAGCGATTGCTGGCCGGGGCCTTTCGCCTGGCCGAGCGGCGCATCGACGACGACGGGCGTGCGGCATGGTACACCTTCACCCGCAAGGCTTCGCCCGGTGAGAAGGCATGACCTCCATCCTTCTCTTGTTTCTCGATGGCGTCGGCCTCGGCCCCTCAGATCCGCACACCAATCCCTTCGCCCACGCCAAGCTGCCCAGCCTCGAATACCTGCTGAAGGGCGGCACGCTTTCCGCGGACCTTGATCCATTCTCAAATGAGAGATGCACTTTTGTGCGCACCGATGCCACCCTGGGAGTGGCGGGCAGGCCGCAGTCGGCCACAGGCCAGGCGACCCTGCTCACCGGGGTCAACGTTGCGCGCGAGATTGGCGAGCATTACGGTCCCAAGCCCAACCAGGCCATTCGCGACATCGTCCATCGACACAACCTGCTGACCGAATTGCGCCACGCCGGCCGGCGGGCAGCGCTGCTCAATGCCTACCCACCGCGATACTTTGCCGGCATTCGGTCCGGGCTGCGGCTGCTCTCGGTCATCCCCTTCACCTTCTTCGACGCCGGCTTGCCGATCCCCGAGGAGCGTGACTTGCGCGAGGGGCATGCCTTGTCGGCGGATTTCACCGGCGTCGGTTGGCATCAGCGCCTGGGGTACACTGACACTCCGCTGCTGACGCCGCGCGAAGCCGGCTCAACCTTGGCCGGATTGGCCTGTGCCCAGGATTTCTCGGTCTTCGACGGCTGGCTGACCGATTACGCGGGCCACGGCGGCGACATGCAGGCCAGCCTTGCGGTGTTGGAGGTGCTCGATACGGTGATCGGCGAACTGCATGCGGCGGGTGAAAACGACAGCCTGCTGACCGTGATCACCTCGGATCACGGAAACCTCGAGCATCTGCGCGAGCGCGGGCATACGGGCAACCCTGTGCCCACACTCCTTCTCGGGCCGCGCGAGCTGCGCGAGCAGGTGGCCGGTCACATGGCCGATCTCACAGGCCTGGCCCCCGCCGTGCGCGAGATCCTACTTTAGCGTGCCGATGGACTATCCCGAGCCGAGCGGCTCAGGTCACTGGAGACCCAGGCGCCCTAGTGCCGCCGCGGCCGCTTCTTGCGCCGCGACGTTCTTGCTGCGCCCAGAACCGCTACCGTAGAGTTCGCCGCCGATGAGCACTTCCACGGTGAACTCGCGCGAATGCTGCGGACCGCTTTCGCTCGCGGTGCGATAGTGCGGCGTTTGTGCAAGCTCCGACTGCGCCCATTCTTGAAGGCGGCTCTTGGCATCCGCGGCGATTTCTTCGCGGTTGAGCGTGGCAAATAGGCTCTCGAACATCGGCTCGGCGAACCGCCGCGCCGCCTCCTCACCGCGATCAAGATACAGTGCCCCCGTCAGGGCCTCGAAGGCGCCGCACAAGAGCAGCGGACGCGCGCGCCCGCCGGATTCCTCCTCGCCCCGGCCCAATCGCAGGTACAAGCCCAACTCCAACTTCCGGGCGAACTCGGCCAGTGTCTCCGTCCGCACCAGCGCCGAGCGCAGGCGCGTCAGCTCCCCCTCAGCGGCCTGCGGGTACCGCGCATAGAGCCAGGAGCCGCTGAGAAAGTCGAGCACTGCATCGCCAAGGAATTCGAGACGTTCGTTATCCTCACCTGCCTCCGAATGTTCGTTGACATACGAATGATGGGTGAGCGCGCGCTCCAGCAGAGCCTGGTTATCGAAGCGCAACCCGGTGCGCCGCTCGAACTCCTCCTGAATGGACGCCATTTTCTCCTCCCGCCCCCCTCGGGTGAATCCTCCATCGCGTGCGTCTAGTCGGCGTGATCCTTGAAGACGAGCACCGCGTTGTGTCCCCCAAAGCCAAAGGCGTTGCTCACTGCCACACGCACTGAACACCGGCGCGCCTGATTGGGAACATAGTCGAGATCGCACTCGGGGTCCGGTGTGTGGTAGTTGATCGTCGGAGGGATCATTGCGGAGCGGATGGCCTGGACGCAGAAGATGGCTTCCAGCGCGCCGGTGGCGCCCATCATGTGGCCGGTCATCGACTTGGTCGACGAGACCGGAATGCGTGCCGCCTCCGCACCCAGGGCCGCTTTCAATGCGCGCGTCTCGGAGGCATCGTTCAGCGGCGTGCCGGTGCCATGCGCATTCACGTAGTCCACCTGGGCTGCGGAAAGTCCTGCGGCAGCCAGCGCACGGCGGATTGCCTCCGCTCCACCCGCGCCGTCTTCGGCCGGCGCCGTGACATGATACGCGTCGCCGGTGGCGGCGTAGCCGGCCAGTTCGGCCAGGATTTTCGCGCCGCGCCGGCGTGCGTGGGTCAGGCTCTCCAAGAGCAGCACGCCAGCGCCCTCACCCATCACCAACCCATCGCGCTCTTTGTCGAAGGGCCGCGGGGTGCCCTGCGCAGGATCGCGGCGCGAAACCGCGCCCACGCGGTCGAACGCGGCAACGCCGAGCTCGCACAGCGTGGCGTCGCTGCCTCCTGCCAGTGCGCCATCCACCTCGCCCTGGCGGATGAGAGACCAGGCCAGCCCAATTCCGTCGGCGCCGGAGGCACATGCCGAGGCCACCGACAGGCACGGCCCCTTTGCGCCGAAGTCGATGGCCACCAGCCCCGATGCGCCGTTCGGCATGAACATGGGAATGAGAAACGGACTGATGTGCCGCGGTCCCTGCGCTCCCATGACCTGTATGCCGTTCTGCAGCGTGGTCAATCCTCCGGTGGCGGACGAAACGACAACGGCCGTTCGCAGCGCGTTGGAATGCACATCGTAGCCAGATTGGGCCACTGCCTGCTTGGCGGCCGCCACCGCAAACTGCTCAAAGCGGTCACGACGCCGCGCCTCGCGCGGTTCCATCGAGTCTTCCGGATGGAATCCCTTCACCTCGCAGGCGGAATGGACGGGCAAGCGTGAGGCATCGAAGAGCGTGATCGGGCCCACACCGGAGCGGCCCGCCAGTGCATTCTTCCAGCTCTCCTCGACGTCCAATCCGAGCGGGTTGACCGTGCCCATTCCCGTTACAACGACGCGTTCCATATTCTCCCTCGGTACCGGAACAATTCACGACTCGCAGGGCCAGCTAGGACGATTTGAGTCCATGCCCGCTGATGATCACCACCACTTCTCCCTCGTCATTCGACCCCAGGATCCCAGCCGCCATTGCCTGCCGCAACCCGGCAACGACGACCGCCGAGGTGGGTTCGGCGGAAATGCCCGCGCGGCCCAGCAGGTTCCGGCCTGCCTCGATCTCCGATTCCGATACGCGGGTCACCATCCCACCGGTGGAAGAGACGGCCCGCAGCATGGTGCGCAACCTGACCGGCTCACGGATCATTATGCCCTCGGCGCGTGAAGCCGCGTTGGCCAATGCAATGGATTCGCCCGCGCCGCTCCATGCCTGGTAGACCGGGGCGCAAGCCTCCGCCTGCGCGAGTATGAATCGCGGCGGGCGAGTGATGCTCTGGCCGGCGAGCAGCGCGCCAAACCCCAGCCACAGGCCCGTGGTCAATGTACCGTGCCCCGCAGGAAGAACAATCGCGCGCGGTGCGCGGCCGAGCGCTTCCACCAATTCGAAGGCCAGCGTGGCGATGCCGTACAGCCCAAACGGCAGGTAGACATGGCTGCCATACGCGGCACCCTGGGCCGCGGCCGCGCCCGCCTCGCGCGCAGCCGCCTCGCGCGGCCCGGCGACGCGGACGAGGCTGGCTCCATACGATTCGATTTGGGCCAGCTTGGCCCCGGCGGCGTGCGCGGGGACATAGATCGTGGCCGCAATGCCGGCCGCGGCGCAGTACGCGGCGAAAGAAGCACCGGCGTTTCCGGACGAGTCTTCCACGGCATGTGACACCCCCCTCTCTCGAAGCCAGGCGACCAGAATCGCACTCCCGCGATCCTTGAACGACCCGCTTGGGTTGAGCGATTCGAGTTTGCACCACACCGGCAGGCCGTCCACCGTCGTGGGCACAAGCGGCGTGCGCCCTTCTCCCAGCCACAACGGCGGGCGGCCCTCGGCCGATGGCAGCCAATGTCGATAGCGCCACAACCCCGGGGCGTCATCCTCGACGCGTTCCGGGTCGAAGGCGGGCAGGGCCTCCGGCTCGAACACGCCGCCGCACTGCGGACACCGGAAAGGATTGGTTTGTGAGGGATAGGGTGCGGCACACTCGGCGCAACGCGGAAGAAGAGCCATCGCAGCCATGCGCCCTGGCCTCACGGTCGACGAGTGCGCGAAGCGCGTGCAGTGTCGGCCGGCGTCGGGCGGTAGTCGCCCTCCACCCACATTTCGCCCTTCCGGCCGACCTCCTTCTTCCACACCGGGACGATTTCTTTCAATCGATCGATGCCATAGCGGGCGGCTTCGAAAACGCCCATATCCCGGTGGGGTGCGCTGCAGGCAATGACCACCGTGGGCGTGCCCGGGTCCAGCCGCCCGGTGCGCTGGACGATGGCGATCCCCTCCACCAGCGGCCAGCGTGCGCGGATTTCCTCCGCCACCTGGCGCATCTTGTCTTCTGCCATCGGCTGATAGGCCTCGTACTCGAGGACCTGCGTCTCGTGTGCATCCCCGCGGCGGGTCTCGCCCCGCACGATGCCCGTGAAGACGCCCACCGCCCCTGTCGTGGGCAACACGACGCGAGCCACCAGCGCGTCGAGGTCCAGAGCCCCGCTCACAACGTCCACATACGTGGGCGCGTGCGCGCCTCCGGAAACCGGCGGGAAGAAGGCCACCTCGTCGCCATCGGCGAGCGAGTCTTCGGGCTGGGCGAATTCATGGTTGAGCGCGGCGATGGCCGTGGGCAGAGCTGCCGCCATCCCGGGCGAGAGCGATGCCAGCCTCGCGCGCAGCGTAGCGATCGTCGCGGGGGGGTCGAGTAGGACTTCGGTCGAGGGAACCCCGGCCCGGTCTTTGAGTGTGGCAAAGAAGAGAACCCGGATGCAAGCCATTCGACATGCGCCTCGCGGCGGCGTCAGGGGTTCGAGACGTCGCCGGAACGGCCGCCGCGCTTCTCGAGCAGGCGGATGTTTTGAATTCGCATCGTCTTTTCGACCGCCTTGGCCATGTCGTAGACCGTCAGCGCAGCGATCGCGACGGCGGTCAGGGCCTCCATCTCCACCCCGGTGCGCGCGGTCGTGCGTACGGTGGCGGTGATGGTCACACCGGGCAGGGTGTCGTCGAGTTCGAGGATCACTTCGATCTGGCTCAGCGGAAGCGGGTGGCAGAGAGGGATGAGTTCGGGGGTCTTCTTGGCTCCCAGAATTCCAGCCAACTGCGCCACGGTGAGCACGTCGCCCTTCGCCAGCGACCCCTCGCGGACAAGGGCGAAGGTCTCCGGGCGCATAGTGATCTCGCCTGCGGCGACCGCGACGCGTTCGCTTTCCGGCTTGTCGCCCACATTCACCATGTGCGCCTTCCCGCCGGCATCGAGGTGACTCAGCATGGGGCTCATGCGCGCGATTATACCAGCCGGGCTTTGTCGATCAGGCTGGATGGCGCAGGACTTGTGCGCCTTGCGCCGCAGCGGTGACCATGACCTCCGCCCGCCGCCCCGTCGCCCGCTGGTAGTCATCGGCGAGGGATTGGGTGAATTCCTCTGCGCGCGAGGCATCGACGAGCTGAACCGTGCAGCCGCCAAACCCGGCACCGGTGAGGCGGGCGCCGAAGCATCCGGGTTGCCGCCTCGCCGCCTCGACCAGCGCATCCAACTCGGGGCCGGAGACTTCGTAGAGAGTGCGCAGGCTCGCGTGGCTCGCGTTGAGCAGCTCACCCGCACGCGGCAGGTCTGCTGCGCGCAATGCATCGGCCATGAGCCGCGCCCGCAGGCACTCGTCGACCACGTGCTGCGCGCGACGCCGGATGACGCCGGGTAGCACCACAGCGTGTTCGGCAAACATCTCCGGTGTCACGTCGCGCAGGGCACGGATTCCCGGAATGCGTTGCCGCAGCAAGTGAACGGCCTGGTCGCACTCCGATCGCCGCTGGTTATAGGCCGACGCCCCCAACAGCCGCCGCACACCGCTATCGGCCACGACGATCACGACCTGAGGCGGAATGGGCACCGCTTCCCACGTGAGCAGGCGGCAGTCGAACAACAACGCCTGGCCGCGCGCCCCGTGGAACGCTGCGAATTGATCCATGAGACCGCAGCGCACGCCGACAAAATCATTCTCGGCGTGCTGGCACAGGCGCGCCAAGTCCATGGGCGAAGCCGGCCAGCCGCCGGTGGATTGCCAGGCCAGCGCGAAAACCGCCTCCACCGCAGCCGACGAACTCAGCCCCGCACCGATGGGGACAGACGAGGCATACACACCACGCAACCCGCAGGCTTCGTGGCCGGCCTGCACGAGCGCCCACGCCACGCCTGCCGGATAGCGAACCCACGAAGGCAACGCATTGGGCGGCACGCGGCCG
>JAPLGX010000035.1 GCA_026389925.1 Chloroflexota bacterium | reverse complement strand
TGAACCACGCCCGCAACCCAAGCTGCGATCAGCCGGAGTGCCGAGACCCAGAATCGAACTGGGGACACCGCGATTTTCAGTCGCGTGCTCTACCAACTGAGCTATCTCGGCGATAGTCTCAGCCCTCCGCCAGGATCGACTGGAGACATCGCGATTCTACCTGTGCCACAATTGATTGTCAAGCGAAACGCGTTCTGTGACGCGCAGAATGGCTTCATTCTGGCCCGAGTCGCTCATGCCGCGCGCGCGAAGCAGGGGGAGGATCCCCCTTCGGCCTATTCCGCCGTGACCGTTTGCCATGCCTCGCGGACTATGCTATCATCACGCGCAGCGTCAGGAACGGCGAATAGTTCCGGCGGGATGTGGATCCAAATTGCGGCGCGGCCTCCGGCGGGGGTCGCGCGCATGCGCTTTTTGGGAGAGGGGCCGCCCGCGGGGCGCCCCAGCCGCTTGGCATGGGAGTGGACGACGTCGATGACCGATCAACCGGTTTTCCTCACCCGCGAGGGCCTCAAGCAGCTTGAGGAAGAACTCGAGTTCCTGCGCACCAAGCGACGCGCCGAAGTGGCCGAGCGCCTGCACGATGCCATGGAAGGCGGCGAGCTCATCGAGAACGCCGAATACGAGAGCGCCAAGAACGAGCAGGCCTTTGTCGAGGGGCGCATCCTGCAACTTGAAGCGATGCTCAGCAATGCCCAGGTGATCGAAAGCGGCGGACCCGAAGACGTGGTGCGGGTCGGCAGTACGGTGACCATTCAAGAGGAGGCCCAGCCGCCGGAGAAGTACACCATCGTCGGCGCGGCCGAGGCCAACCCCAAGCAGGGACGCATTTCCAACGAGTCGCCGCTCGGCCAGGCGCTGCTCAATCGCAAGCCCGGTGATGAAGTGCGGGTCAACGCGCCGGCCGGAATGCTGACCTTTCGCGTGCTAAAGATCGAATAACCGCCGCCTTGTGGGGCCGGCCCCGCGCGGAAAGCCGTGCGGGGCTTTTTGATAGGTTGGGCGGCGGTTCGTGCAGGAGCGGGGTTGCATGCATCCATTGAGCGAAATCGAGCGCAACCGCATCGAGAAGATACGCCGCCTGCGCGAGGCCGGGAGCGAACCCTTCCCGCGCAGCGCCCGGCGAACGCACACCGCGGCCCAGGCTCTGGCGGCATTCGCCGCCGAGCCGGAAGGCAAGATTGAAGCGGTTGTGGTCGGCCGGCTGCGCTCGATCCGCACCATGGGCAAGGCAGTCTTCGCCCATCTCGAGGACGCCAGCGGCCGCTTGCAGATCTACCTGCGCGCCGATGACCTGGGACCCGAGGCGCTGCGCACTTTCACCGAGTTGTATGACCTGGGGGACTTCATCCAGGCCGATGGCTATTTGTTCGCCACGCGCACCGGCGAGGTAACGCTGCACGTGCGTGCGTTGGCCATGCTCGCCAAGTCGATCACTCCGCTACCGGCCGCCAAAGAAGAAGTGGTGGATGGCAAGCGGGTCGTTCACTCCGCCTTCGACAACCCGGAGGCACGCTATCGCCAGCGCTACGCCGACCTGGCGGTGAACCCCGAAGTGCGCGAGGTTTTCCGCTCGCGGGCCAAAGTGATCGCCGCCGTGCGCTCGTTTCTCGATGGGATGGACTTCATCGAGGTTGAGACTCCCATTCTGCAGCCCCTTTACGGCGGCGCGGCAGCGCGTCCGTTCATCACCCATCACAACCAGCTCCATCAGGATCTCTACCTGCGCATCTCCTTTGAACTGTACCTCAAGCGCTTGCTGGTGGGGGGCCTCGAGCGGGTCTACGAGATCGGCCGCGATTTCCGTAACGAGGGCGTGTCGTTCAAACACAACCCGGAATTCACGCAGCTCGAGTTCTACATGGCCTATGCCGACTACCGCGAGGTGATGACCCTCGCCGAGGACCTGGTGGCGCACGCGGCCCAGGCTGTGCGCGGGACGATGCGGGTGGCGTATCAGGGCCAAACGCTTGACTTCACACCTCCCTGGCGGCGGGTGGACCTCACCCAGGCGGTGACCGAAGCCTCGGGCCTCGACCTGCGGCAGCACCAGACCGCCGAAGGGCTGGCGGCGGCGATGCGCGAACGCGGCCACTCGCCCACGCCCGGCACAAGCCGTGGCAAGCTCATCGAAAGCCTGCTGGCCCATTACGTGGAGCCCACCCTGGTTCAACCCACATTCGTCTATGACTACCCGCGCGACATCTCGCCGCTGGCCAAAAGCAAACCCGGCGACCCGCAGACTGTCGAGCGCTTCGA
>JAPLGX010000362.1 GCA_026389925.1 Chloroflexota bacterium | reverse complement strand
TGTGCTGCGAGCCCAGAATCGCGGCAGAGATCTCAACATGACACTGATGCTCGCGTTGCCCTCGCGCGCGATCTCGGCCGCTAGCGCCAGCAGGCCAGCCCAGGCTGGCGCAATGGCAAGGACGCCAACGATGAGAGCAGGTACGAACAGATTCGAGAAGAGTAGCAAGATGGCTGGTGTGCAAAGCAAGCCGAACACAATCCCTGCAAGGAGCACCAATGGCAGGTCTTCCCACAATCGTACGACCGTCAGCCGCACGTAGGTGTGCTCGTTCAGGGGCTGCAGGTCATTCATAGAGAAATCGGCAGAGAGGCGCTCTTCTCGTCCGTTCATGAACTGTACTATCGTAGAGCATGCGCCTGGATGAATTCGTAGGTCTTGGCGGCCACAGATTCCCACTCGTTGTCGACTGTCAAGCAGTGACCGGAGTTGTGCAGCGTAACCAATTCCTTGTCCCTCGAACCCACTAGCTCGAAGGTACGACGAGCACTGTTGGGGTGGATGGCCTGGTCGCGGGTGCTGTTGATGACCAACAGAGGGCAGGTCACTTGCGGCAACAGTCGTTCCGTCTCTGCAATGAGTTTCAATAGCTCGTGGGCTGCAGCCAAGGGAAGCCAGTCATAGTTCCAGAGACGTAGGTGAGCCTCAGGATCGATTAGATCGGTGTCGGTCTTGTTGGCCTTGCGTATCATAGGTACAAGATGCTTCAGAAGGGGTGAGAGGCGGATAGCAGGGTTAGTAACGATCAGCGCAGGGGAATAGCATATGGCACCAGCCAATTCGGGATGCTTGGCAGCCAGATAGAGGGTGAGCAGGGATCCCATCGAGAGGCCACCGACGAAGACTGTCTCGCACCGACGCATGAACTCAGCTGCAGCTCGCAGTGCAACGGATCCAGCACACCGTGGCCATTTCGACTGTGCCGCCTCCTGAAGTACATCATCAGCGCAATGTGCGCTGGTAGGATCTTTCTCAACGCTGAGTTACTGGGCCTCTCATGAAAACCGCGGTGAGGAAGAAAAGGGCAATTTCCAGCCCAGCGCCGCTCCTCAGTCGGCCGGATCCCACTTCAGCTCCGCCACCTCGATTCCGATATTGTACGGGAAATCCTCCCCGTAATATGACGAGTGAGGGCCTGTGTTCGTTATCCAAGTCTTGCCGTTGTACTCGAACACTTCCCCGGCGTGAGAGAAGAGCACAGCGATGGCATCCTCGTCCGTGCCGAAGGTGGTCGGGTCTTTACTGAACCAGACCTTGGTCCGGTGGTAGTTGCCCGGACCGACGTGCGTTACGAAGAGGTACCATCCTTCTTTTCGCTTCAGAAGAAAAGGCGACTCGCCGCTGCCAAGCCACTGAGTATCCTGGATGCCTCTCACGAGGTCACCCGCCCGTGCGCCCCAGTTGAAGAGGTCATCCGAAAAGCGGTAGCTGACTACAGACTCGCCAACCTTGGTGCCAGGGTTCACACGACGGTTGTAGGCCATCATCCACCGATCTCCCACTCGGACAACGTGCGGATCTCGCACAGCCCCCTCCTCCCGGAAAACGACGCCATGGTGCGTCCAGCGCCTCACATCCGAAAGGGGTGCGGTGGCATGACGCTGGCAGTAGACCTGCCAGCCGCCATATTGTGCGGTCCTCTCGGAAGAGGACTTCGTGTCAAGCGGGCGCTTGGCTGATGTGAACAGGTCGTCCGAAAGCCCGGCAAAATCGGTCGCATCGGTCCAAAAGAAGTGGATCGTGTCGCCGCTAATCACGCTGCAGGGGGCCCAGCAAGTTGTCTCGCCCTCGCGGATTTCGTAGATTGGCTTGAGCACTTTCATCGGTTGGATTGCAGTTTCGCCGACGGCATGGAAGAACTTCTGCCCTCCGGTCGTCGGGTGGTTGATGATACCGATGCAGTGCCAGCGGCCTTCTGCCTCCCGGAAGACAGTGTGGTCATTGCAGCCCGCCTCTCCCGGCGGCACTATCTCGATGGCGGTGCGGTTGCGGAACGCATCTCCTTCGATATGGGGAATGCAATATTCATTCATGGTTTATCTCTCCTA
>JAPLGX010000523.1 GCA_026389925.1 Chloroflexota bacterium | reverse complement strand
GGTGATGCCAGCCTGCGCATCCATTCCGCGCACGGTCCGATGCGGCAGCTCGAAGTACTGCGTGACCAATTGCTGGCCGCGCTCGACGCCGACCGCACGCTCCGCCCGCACGACCTGCTCCTCCTGGTGCCGGATGTGACCGAGTGGGGGCCTTTGGTGGACGCGGTCTTCGGCGTGCCGAGCGACGTGGCGCAGTGGATTCCCTACCGGGTCGCCGACCGGACCTTCCGGCGCACCGAGCCGGCGGCTGAGGCGTTCTCGCGCCTGCTGGCGCTCCAGGGAGGGCGTTTCGCGCGCAGTGAGGTCTTCGGGCTCCTCGCAACCCCGCTCGTGCGGCAAGCGGCGGAGCTGTCCGACTCTCACGTGGAGGAGATGGAGGCCCTCACCCGGAAAGCCAACATCCGGTGGGGCTACGACGCAGAAGCACGCGAGGCGCTCAAGCTGCCCGCCTACGAGGAAGCGTCCTGGCGCCTCGGCCTCGACCGCCTCCTGCTCGGCTACGCCACCGGCCCCATTGACGATGAGGTGCTGGGCGTGCTCCCGATGTCCGGCGACACCGCGGGCGAGACGGAGGCCCTGGCGCGCCTGGCCACGTGGGTGGACAACCTCGCGGTCACGCTCGCCTCCTGGAAGGACGATCGCACTCCTGCGGAGTGGAGCACCGTCCTGCTCGAGGCCGCGAACTGCTTCCTGCGCGCCGAGAACGAGAACCAGAAGAGAACGCTCCTGGACTTGGTGAAGAAGATTCGCCTGCTGGGTTCGCTTGGTGCGACGGCCGGCTACGGCGCCAGTGTGTCGTTCGGGGTGGTACGGGATTGGCTCGAGGCGGAGCTGGACGGCGACGGTTTCGGGTCGGGGTTCTTGGGGGGGATGACGGTCGCCGCGCTCAAGCCGATGCACGGCATCCCGTTCCGCGTCATCGCGGTGGCGGGGCTCGACGACGCGGCGTTCCCGCGCCGGGTCCGCCGGCCGGCCTTCGACCTCCTCGAGTACGAGCGACTCCCCGGCGACCGGGACCTGCGCAGCGACGACCGGCAGCAGTTCCTCGATCTGCTCCTGGCAGCGGGGGACCGCCTCGCGCTGGCGTACACAGGGAAGGACGTCGGGGACAACTCGGACTGCGCTCCGTCGGTGGTGATTGACGAGTTGCTCGACCACATCGAGCGGCGAGTGGGCGACGGGCAGGCATCGGATGTGGCGCGCAAGCGCCTCGTCGTCGAGCACCCGCTGCAGCCTTTCTCGCCGCTCTACTTCGCGGCGGATCGCGACCAGCGGCTGTTCACGTACTCCCAGGCGCAGGCCAAGGCGGCGGGCGCCAGCGCCGCCCGGCAAGATCGGGACTTTCCGTTCGTCGTGCCCGGTCCTGACGCGGCGGCTCCGGCGGCGGCGATCGGGCGCGAAGTGACGCTGAAGGATCTCGTGAACTTCTGGAGGAATCCCAGCGCCTTCTACTGCAACAAGGTCCTCAGTATCTGGCTGGACAAGGATGGCAAGGATCTGGCGGACGAGGAGTTGATTTCCCCGGACCACCTCGTTCAGGGCTCGGTGAAGTCGCAGTTGTTGCGCAACGCTCTGGGCGGGAAGACCGTCCCGGCGCGAGAACGCAACCACCTGATCGCCGAGGGATTCCTGCCTCCCGGTGAGTTGGGGTCGGCGTGGCATTCGAAACTGGCAGGAGTTGTGGCCGAGGTTCTGAAGGCGGTGCCCGGAGACAAGGCTTCGCCTCCTGTGCCCATAGTGATCGAGCGCGAGGGCTGGCGCCTCACCGGCAGTATCGATGGGATTCGTGGCGCCCAGCGCGTTGTGGTGCGTGCCGGGACGTTCTATCCGAAGCACTCGATTGGCGCCTGGGTGGAACACGTCGCAATGTGCGCCGCTCGTGAGGGCGGCATAGAGGGGCTTCCCGGCACATCGCTGCTCATTGGCAAGGGCGGCTACGCTGAAGTGCTCAGCCCGGTGAAGAAGGCGGTATCGGTGTTGGAGGCTTTGGTGGCAGAGATGATGAGCGGGTCGGCATCTCCTCTACCGTTCTTCCCCCAGGCGGGGTGGGCGTGGTTCGAGGCCACGCTGGCTGCTACGGAGAAGGACGAAGACGCCGAGGCCCCCCCGACTGAAGCTTCGCTTGGGAAGGCGCAGGCGGCATACGACGAGGAGCCCTCCGACCACTCCTCCGGCGGAGATGGCCAGGACCCGTACATCGCGCTCTGTTTTCGGGGAATCCCGCTCCTTGATGAGCGGCGCGGGGAGTTCGAGCGACTGGCCGCGGTGCTTTTCGGGGCGCGGCTTTCGGAAGGAGTTGACGCGTGAGCGGGCCGACGATGGCGTCGTTCGACGCACGCACCGTGCCGCTCGATCCGGGCGTCACGCTGGTAGAGGCGAGTGCCGGTACAGGGAAGACTTTCGCCATCACGCGGATCCTGCTCCGGCTGCTGCTCGCAGAGAGGGTCGAGAAGCTGTCACTCTC
>JAPLGX010000473.1 GCA_026389925.1 Chloroflexota bacterium | reverse complement strand
GGTTGCCGTCGGCGTCGTAGCACAAGTGAACGGGAGGCCCCTTCATGAGTTCGGGCGTGGGGAACGGCGCCAGGTCGTCAATGCGAATGACGATGCGTCGAGGAGTCCCATCTGCACGAACAGCCCCATGCGCAAGGTGATACTTGTCAAGTATCTCGAGCCGGAACATGTCTGCGAGGGTTGTGAGGGCCGAACTCAAGTCCTCCGCCGGCAATTCCTCCACGCCGATCTCGAGGACGAAGGGCGCTGCGCGCTTCGGAGCGGGACCGGCCGCAGCGGCTGATTCACGCGCAGGTTGTGCGCCTGGGAACTTGCCCGTGAGTGGAAACCCGGCCTGTTCGCGCTGGGCCAGGTATGTCTGAGCCACCTGCGCGGCCAGTTCACGCATGCGGGCAAAGAACTGGGCGCGCTCGGTGACGCCGACCGCCCCGCGCGCATCCAGCACGTTGAACGTGTGTGAGCACTTGAGCAGGTAACTGTGCGCCGGCAGCACCAGGCCGGTGGCGAGTGCAGCGCGCGCTTCGCCGTCGAAGTGGGCGTACACCTCGCGCAGGCGCTCGACGTCCGCCACCTCGAAGTTGTAGCGGCTGTTTTCAACTTCGCTCTGCAGGAACATCTCGCCGTAGGTGAGATCGCCCGTCCAGCGGATCTCCTTAAAGTGCGTGCTGCGCTGCAGCGCCATGAGGATGCGCTCGATGCCGTAGGTGATTTCAACGGAGGGTACCTTGAGCTCGAGCCCCCCTGCCTGCTGGAAGTAGGTGAACTGAGTGATCTCCTGGCCGTTCAGCCAGACTTCCCAGCCCAGCCCCCACGCGCCGAGCGCCGGGGCCTCCCAGTTGTCTTCGACGAAGCGCACATCGTTATCGCGTAGCGAGACGCCGAGCGCTTCCAGACTCTGCAGGTAGAGTTGGAGCGGGTTCCCCGGATCCGGTTTGAGGATGACCTGGTACTGGAAGAATTGCCCCAGGCGGTTCGGGTTTTCGCCGTAGCGGCCATCGGCCGGCCGCACCGAGGGCTCCATGTAACCTACTCGCCATGGCTCGGGGCCGAGCACGCGCAGGAAGGTGGCCGGGTTCATCGTGCCTGCCCCGACCTCGGTGTTGACCGGCTGCCAGATCAGGCAGCCTTGCTTGGCCCAATACGATTGCAGCGCGAGGATCACTTCCTGGAAAGTTGGGGCGGCCATGCTCGAGTGTGGTTATCCTTTGCGCGCGCGGAGGGTGAGGAGCGGCGCACGCAGAGATTATAACAAGCGTTCGACCGCCGGCTGCAACATGCGGAGTGCGAGGCGGAGCAAATCCTCAAGAGGGCATAGCACGCCTTACGGTTGTCCGCCCGCGGGAGACGTGGATCGCCAATGTCCGCCAGGTCGCGCGCCGCCGCTGAGGAAGAGGCCGGGATTCCTCGCCCACAAGACCGTTGGGGCACGCCATGGCGTGCCCTTACATTGTCATTGCGAGGAGGGTCGTGCCGCTCCGCGGCACATCACGACACGACGATCTTGGACTACACAGGCTGCAGGGCGGAGACTGAGAACAAGGGGCTTAAGCCCCTTGTCGGCCGTTGATGGAGCTCCGCCCTCGGAATGGCGAAAGGGCCGTTCCCAGCTGGTCGTGATCAGTTGGGAGAAGCGGGATGGTGCTGCGCAACCTCGTGCAGGAAATCGGCCGAGCGAATGGGCCGCTCGAGGTGGAATTGCGTGTACTGGCGGAGCAGCTTCTCTACTTCG
>JAPLGX010000135.1 GCA_026389925.1 Chloroflexota bacterium | reverse complement strand
AGGGGTTCTTCCGTTGCGGGTGCATTCCCCCTGCGCGGCTGCGGCGCGCCGCCCGCCTCAATTGAGCGGGCCCTTGCCCGAGCCGGCCACGTCGAGCAAACGGAACTCGTCCATGCCGCTCTGAAACTCGAGGTTGTCAAGCGCATCCTCGATGAGTGGGCGCTCGCCCGCGCTGGCCGAGCGCTGCAGGCGCTCAAGGGCGCGGCGCGCCCGCTCGCCCCCAATCTCGCCTAACGCCCAAATGACCTGCTCGCGAATCTCGCGATCGCTGTCGTTGAGCAGCTCGATCAATTCGGGGACGGCATTCTTCAGGCCAAGAGATCCGGTGGCCCCTACCGCTTGGAAGCGGATGGCGGGAGACGGATTGCGCAGCTCGCCGAGAACGGTCGGACCCCACAATCGGCTGTCGGCGGTGCGCCCCATGGCCATCAAGGCACTGCCCTTCATCTCCGGCTGAGGCTCGGCAAAAGCCGCACGCAACAGATCCGGCACTTCGGCTCGCGACGAGTATCCCATCGACTCGACCGCCCGTCGACGAATCTCGAGCGGGGCTCCGCTGTGGACGACGACCATGAGCTGCGTCTCAATCCGCCGCCCAAGCTCGGGCCGCAGTTCCTCGAAGTCGTGCAACATGACGAAGAGCCCCAGGGCGCTGGCCGCCTGGGCACGTACTGCCTCGGCCGGGTCGTCGGTCAGCACGCCCAAGAAGCGCTCGCCCAGGTGCGCGTCCTTGCTTTCCCAGAGCGACTCAATACCGAGACGGCGAACCTCGCCGTCTCCATCCTCGAGGGCTGCCCGCCCGACGGCTTCGAAATCCAATTCGAAGTTGTCTTCGGCGACCTCCACCAACTGCTCCAGCAGGCGCCGCCGCGCATCGAGCGGCAAGCCGCCAAAGGCCTCGCGGAAGCGGCTCGCCTGGTCGGTGTCCAGATCGGAAAACCAGTGCAGATGCGTCGCCGGCACGCGGTGGTCCTCTGCGCCAAGTTCTCTCAGGCCGTCTGCGAATCATTCGGGGTTAGCCACTGAGAGCCTCAACGGGGAATGACCGGGCGAACCAGGTCCAGATAGCTGATGTAGATCATCAATCCCAGCAACAAGACAAAACCCACCGCATGCACCGCCCGCTCCCGATCCGGCGGGAGGCGCCGTCCGCGCACCGCCTCCAGGATGACGAACATCAGGCGCCCGCCATCCAGAGCCGGGATGGGGAGCAGATTGCCCAGCGCCAGAGCGGTGCTGATCAGCCCCATCCATTGCACCAGAATGACCCACTGGCTTGTCTGTTGCGCCGTCTCAATCGTCCGCGAGGTCAGGTCGTACAGGCCGATGACGCCGATCGGGCGCGCCTCGCGGGCGCTGATCGAACCCTGAATGAGCCGGGCCGGCAGCGTGAGCAGCAACCAGGCTTGCTCGCCGATGGTCTGAATCGATCGTCCACCCGACTGGATCCACGTGTAGGTGCCCACCACCTGGGCCTGCATCTCGATGCCCATCGGGCCCTGCCCTTCCGGCCAGGAGGTGCGCGGGCTCACCTCGAACGACTTCTGTTCCTGGCCGCGTTCGATCACGAGCACGAGGGGTTGACCGAGGTGCTGGTAAGTCGCATCCGACAAATCTGCGCCCTGGTGCACCTGGCGCCCATTCACCGTGAGCACCACATCGCCCGGCTGCAGGCCGGCTGTTGCCGCCGGCGCGTCCGGTACGACGGAGCGGATCACCACCCGGTCCGGCCAGCCGATCTTGAATCCGATCGTGAACACGATCAGCGCGGTGAGCAGGTTGGCGCCAACGCCGGCCAGTAAGACGGCGGCGCGCACGCGCTTGCTCGCGCTGGCCAGGCCGCCTGGGATGCTGGGATCATCCTCCCCCGCGGGGCGGACGAAGCCTCCGAAGGGAATCGCGTTGAGCGTGAACTTGGTCCCGCCGCGCTCGAAGAGCGTCAGCAGCCGCGGCGGGTAGCCCAGGCCGAATTCATCCACCCCGACGCCGGTAAGCCGGGCCGCAATGAAATGACCCAGTTCGTGGAGCAGGATGAGTGCGCCCAGTAACAGAAACGTCAACAGCCAGCCAGGTACCAAAGAAAGCATAGGGGGTGTGAACCTCATGCGAAAGCCGGAAGCGATTGCGCGATTATATCATCCGAGTTGCAGGATTCTTGGGATCAACACGACTTGGCCGCCGCGGTTCGCTCACCATCCGCTCAGCCCGCAGCGTGGGAGTGCGAGGATGGATTAGGAAATCCGCGTCGCGCCGGGTGCGGGGTGACAGACGATGACCTCCCCGACGCCGGGGATGTGCGAGAGACCGGAGACGACCTGCTCGAGCGACGCGGCTTCACACAAACAATGCACGTTCGGGCCCGCGTCGATGGTGCAGGCTGCCGCCAACCCGTGCGAGCGCCACTCGCGAACCTGATGCAGGATGTGCACAGTGACGGGAAGCCAGTAGAGGAGGGACGGGCGTGAGGTCATCATCACCGAGTGCATCAAGAGGCAATCCTGCTCGACGACCTCCCCTAGCGTGAGCAAGTCCTTCTCCTGGATGGCTCGCCGGCACGCTTCAAGCCGCCGCGGCGCATCTTCCACGCGTGCCAGCTGAAGCGGGCTGGTCGCGGCCCGTCGGTGGCCTTCGCTCGAGCCCACCGACTTCGGCTCCCGGCTGACCAGCGCGATGCAATCCACCAGATCCCAGTGGGTGTGGGCGGCCAGGGAATGGGCGAAGGCCTGCTCATCGCGCGCGCCCGTCTCCAGAGCGACGAACCCGTCGGGGATCGAGCGCGCCGCGGACCCCGAGCCGAGGCGGGCAATGCGTGAGAGGTGATCCTCGGGGAGAGATAAGCCGCAGGCGGCGCAGGCCGCCACCGTGAGCGCGGCAAAGGCCGAGGCGGAAGAGGCGATGCCGGTGCCAGCGGGGAAATTACTGCGGCTAACAACTCGCGCCCGTGCGCGCTGCCCGCTCAACGCGCGAATGTGGTCGAGATGACGCACCACGCGCTCGGCAGCCGCTCCCTGGGCGGGCAGGCCGTCGATCTCGAGGCTGTCGGCCGTCAGACGGGGTTCAAAAGCGACGCTGGTTATCGTCTCAAGCCCGGAAAGGTTGAAGGAAATCGAAGCGTTGGCGGGCAGGCGCAAGGCCTCGTCGCGGTTGCCCCAGTACTTGATGAGCGCGATGTTCGGGTGCGCGCGAGCCGTCGCGCTCAGTCTCGAATCCACGTTCCCTCAAGCTCTTCGCCCAGCAGCGCCCGCCGGGTGGCGCCGGCGCTTTCGCCAGAATAGATGAACGCGCGCAGCCCGGGTAGGCTGCCCATCAGGTCGAGCATGCCCTCGACCTTGGAGGCCATGCCGCCCGTCACGTCCGCATTCACCGAACCTCCCACTTGGCCGCGGAGGGTATCCCAATCGCGGCGAGTCAGAACCGGGATGACGGTTCGGCCGCGCGGGAAGTCGGAGTACACCCCTCGTTCCAGACCCGCCAGGAGGATTCTGTGCGGCTCTAGGCGCGCCGCGAGATAGGCAAACGAGGCCTCGGTCGAGGCGATCATCCCGCCTCGCTCCTGATCGAGCATGACGTCGCCATAAACCACGGGAACGAGGCCGCCCTCCAGCGCCATGCGCAGGGGCTCGCTCGGCAGGGCCACCACCCGCCCGGATTGGCCCATGCCGCCCGAGGAGGGCGAGAAGCGCATGACGGGGATGCCGGCCTCGGCGAACACGTCAATCACAATGCGGTTGAGGAGATCCGCAACGCGCCACACTTCGGCCATGCCGCGCCACTCGGCGGGAGTGCTCACGCCGCGGGCCGTCCCGTAGCGCTGGGCTTCGACGTGGCCGAACGACCCCGACCCGTGGCCCAGCACGAGCGCCAGGTCTGGCCGCTCTCGACGCGCCTGCGCGACCTCGGCCGCCAGACGCCCGATCACATCCTGGCGTGCCGTGCGCGGCAGGGATTTGTCGGTAATCAGCGAGCCGCCCAGTTTGAGGAAGACGAGCATGCGCTCCAGCCTGAGAGGCGCGGGGCGACGAGCGAGGCGCGCGCCCGGCGCGCGTTAGCCGCGGGTCACCCGCAGGATGCTTTCTTGAACGCGAGCGACGACCATATCCAGCGCCACGCGGTTGAAACCGCCCTCGGGAATGATCAGGTCGGCGTAACGCTTGGAGGGTTCAACGAATTCGAGGTGCATGGGCCGCACCGTTGTCAGGTATTGGCGAATGACCGATTCGATCGTCCGCCCGCGCTCGGCAATATCCCGTTGCAGGCGGCGGATGAAGCGCAGGTCGGGATCCGTATCGACGAAGATCTTGATATCCAGCAAGCCCCGCAGTTCCGGGTCGGCGAAGATGAGGATGCCCTCGACGAGCAGAATCGGGCGCGGGCCAACCCGGCGCCGCTCCGCGCGGCGCGCATGCGTCGTGAAATCGTAGACCGGCATCTCGATCGACCGCCCGGCCTGCAAGTCGCGCAGGTGCGAGATGAGCAGCGGGGTGTCGAGCGAGTCCGGATGATCGAAGTTGAGGTTTTCGCGCTGGGCGGGAGGCAGGTCGGCCAGGTCCTTGTAGTACGCGTCATGGGCGATGTAGGCTACGCTGCCTTCAGGCACGTCACCCAGGATCGTCTGCGCCACTGTCGTCTTGCCGGACCCCGTGCCGCCGGCGATGCCGATGGTCAGACACGACGAGTTCTTCATGCGGTGATTATACCCAGCTTGAAGCGCACCCACGACATGCCCGCGAGGCGCGTCAACCGCGCCGGCA
>JAPLGX010000401.1 GCA_026389925.1 Chloroflexota bacterium | reverse complement strand
GCAGGCGCATCGCGTGGGGCAGCCCGCAGGTCAACGAGGGAGGCGTCTCGCGCAGTCTGCTTGGCCGCCCGGGCTGGCGCACCCTTCCACGGCGGCACAGGTTGGGTGCCCGCGCCCGGCTGACTACTCCTCGCGAGGCCGCGAGCCTGCCTCGTTATGGGCTGCGTCGACGCGGGCGGTAAAGGCTTCTGAGGTGGTGCAGCGTGAGCGGCGGGCTGCGCCTGATCTTGCCCATCGAGGGCGCTCAGCCCCGCCCGGGCCGGGCGGCTGAGCGGGTGCAGGCGGAGCACATGCTCGAGATAGGCTCGCCGTCGCTCGCCGGAAGCGAGGGCTGCCAACACCAACCAGGCCATCTCGTTCGTGGCGTCCACTGCAAGCGCCTGCTGCGCCAGGTGACGCGCCCGCGTGCGATCGCCGGCAGCAAGTGCCTGGCGGGCGTCGGCGGCAGTGAGGTCGGCAGAGCGATTGGTCATGGACGAAGAGCAATTGCCGGTCGTGCGTCGCTTGTGTGCGCCATATCACGGGCTTGTGTGTCGCAAGCCCCCAGCGCGCCAGCAAGTAGGATACCGGGAGTATCGGGCGAAGGCTGCAACCGGTTGAAGGAATGGCTGCCGCCCTGGGGTCGAGAGGCATTCGACCGCGTGGCCCGTTCGGCACATTGTACACCGACGGGAGGCCCCTCCCCCGACAGTCAAGTGGCCTATTTGGACAGACGAATATCAGGTTCCGCGTGGCGGTTGGAGAGGTCCTATCGCTATCCGATGGGCAGACTGCTGCGTGGCGAAAACTCGAGGGGCATTACCTCCTCATCTGCGCATGAGCAGGCATCACATTCCGCACACAGAGGAGGACGTAGCGAGCGGACTCGTCGGGCAGGGCGCCAAACCAGTACCGGTCCGAGCGCTAATTGTGCAGCCCGCGATCCGGCATCTCCGGCTGGGGCCGGGCCTTGGGCGCTAACCCCAGGGAGGTGAGAACCCATCCCAGAAAGCGCAGCGCGACGAGGGCCGCAGCGAACGCCGAGGCGATGACCCCGATCAGCCCGAGAATACCCAGGCCGACAGAGCGCGCCAAGTGGCGTGGCCTTTCGACCAGCACCGGCATAGAGGGCAGGCGCGCAAGTTTCTCGCGCAGCGAATGGACGAACTCCGGGCGAGGATGGCGGGGGGCCAGGCTGTTCTGCAGCAAACGCGCGAGGCGCGCCTCTTGGTACCTGATCTGCTTCATTTGACCGCTTTCCCCCGCGTGCAGAATCACTCAGGAGGCGCGCTGGCCTCGGGTCTCGGCCCGGCGGGCATGCTCTCCATCCTGAGGACGTTCCTTCTCCACTTGTTCCACCAGGTCGTCGCGCAGCGTGAGCAGCGTGCGATGGTAGAGGCTCTTGATGGCTCCCTCGGTTCGCCCCATGATCTCGCCGATCTCGGCGTTGGAAAGATCCTCGGCGTATTTCAGGATCAAGAGCTGCTGGCGTTCCTCCGGCAAGTGCCGCAGCGCGCGCAGCAGAACGCGCCGTTCCTCTTCGTCCTCGGCCAATTCGTGCGGCTGGTCGCCAGCTTCGCGGCCAAGTGCCTCGTCGAGCCCGACCACCTGCTGCCGGCTGTGGTCGCGATACCAGTTGGCCACCAGGTTGTGGGCGATGCGATACAGCCAGGCCGAAAAAGGCAGGCCCTGGTCCTGGTAGCCGTCGATATGCGTCAGCGCCCGCTGGAAGACGCGCGCCGTCAGGTCCTCGGCGTCGTGCTCGTTGCCCATGCGGTAGTAGACGTAGGTGTAGATCTTCCGCACGTAGCGTTCGTACAGTTCGCCAAAGGCCTGCGGGTCGCGCTTGGCGCGCCGGATGAGCCGGGTTTCTTCCGACGTGACGCTCACCCTGGTTGCTTCGCGCAGCCGCTAATCAAAGTAACACCTGCCGCGCGCCTCCGTTGCGTGAATGATGGGAGTATAGCAGAGGCCGTGGGCTCATTCGCGCGTGAGAGGGCCGGCGGCCCCCAGGCAGTGGCGCAGGATGAGCTCGGCGTCCGCGAGGGGATCCTCGTCGAAGGCGGGACGGCCGCCGGGCAGCACGCGCGCCGCCAGGCGCTGCGCCGCCGCCCGCACCGCCTCGGGCAGCTCGGCCGCGTGCGAGGCCCACACCGCCCAATCGTAGGCATTGCCTGGCGCGCCCCCTGCTCCGTAGCGTAGGCGCAGCGCCTGGCCAGCGGCCCGACGGGCACAGACGCGCGCCCGGCCCTCAATGCCGGCCGCGCGCGCTTGATACATGGCCTCACGTTCGCGTTCGATCTCAGGGGGGAACATCCGACCGCGGCCCTGGCCGAGGGGGGTCAGCGCGCCCGTCGGGCCGCGCGCGGCTTGGGCCGTGCGGGTTTGGAGCGCTTCGTGCGCGCTGAGGTTTTGGAATGCGAGGCGGAGGGCCGGCGGTGCTTCGCAGCGGTCGTGCGCCCTGCGCGTCGCGACGCGGGGCGGGGTGCCGCAGCCCGCGGCGTCGCACTCACCGTCGCCGGCAGCTCGCCGCTCGCGAAGCGGCGATACAACGCGAGCAGGTTTTGCCAGTGCAGCTCAGGCGCTAACCCGTTGAGCAGAATGCGGCTCTTGCCGCACTTCTCGATCGTAATCTGCTGCAAATCCATTTCGGTCCAGCCGCGCCGCACCGCCGCCAGCACCTCGCGCTCGATGCGCTCGAGGTAAGCGATGTGCGAGCCGATCAGTTCCTCAATCTCGCCGCGCAAGATCACCTCGCCGTGGCCTTGGACGATATTCTCCAGACCCATGGCTGCGATCGTGCGCAAGGTGCGCACTTGCGTCGCCACCTCGCCGTCGCGGATGTGCGGCAAGGGCATCACCGCATCGCCCGAAAACAGAATCCGGTCTTCCTCGATGAGCACGCCGATGCCGTCCGGGCTGTGACCGGGCAGCGCCAGCATGCGCAGCGTGCGCTTGCCCATCTGCAGCGCGAGCGTGCCGCGGGCGAAGGTGACCGCCGGCAGCACCACCTGGACCTGCGAGAAGTCGCGGTTCTCGGCCTTGGCCATGCCCAGCCCTCGCCGCCCGCGCGTGTCGAGCAAGCCGCGCGAGAGCGCGTGAGTGATGAGCGTGGCTCCCGGGAAGAGGTACGACCCGCTCGAGTGATCGGCGTGGTAGTGGGTGTTGACCAGATAGCGCACGCGGCTGCCCAGCCGCTTCTCGAGAAAATTGCGTATCTCGCGCGTCTCGCCCGGCGTGGCTAGCGTGTCAATGAGCAGCGTCCCCTCGGGCGTCACCACCGCCCCGGCGTTGACCTGGGCGTAGACGTCGCTCGAGAAGCAGTAGATGTCTTCCGCAATCCGCTCGCGCATCATGGGGTTTGAGCCTTCACGGCCAGGAAATTGGAGCAATTGACCCCTTGTGACCGGCTCCACGCGCGAGAATAGCACATCCGTCGAAGGCAAGTCAAGGAAAGCATTCTGCGTTGCGCATGAGAACCGACTGTCTATGAACGTTGCAGACTTTGAGGATTCGCGATCGAACTCTCCAAAAAGGGGGATCGTCGGAAGCCGGCCGATTGACGAGCATGCGGGCGCATGCTAGAATGCCGGCAATCGATACCGACCAGAGCCGCGAAGAGTAGGCATCGCCCGCTGCCAGAGAAGGAGGCCACCGGCTGCGAGCCCCCTCAGCGAGGGTGCCGAACGTCGCGCGGCTGTCCGCTGCAGAAACGCTTTGCGGAGTAGAGCAGCGCGGGAGAGCCCGATAGCGCTCACGAGTGCGCCGCGCGCCGACAGCGGCGAACCGAGGTGGTACCGCGAAGCCCAAGCCCTTCGTCCTCGAGGACGAAGGGCTATTTGTTTGTAGAGCGCGCCGGACCTTCGGGAGAGATTTCATGAGCAGCGAGTCGTTGCCCAAGACGTTCGACTTTCAATCGGTCGAACGCCGCCTGTACCGCTGGTGGGAGAAGAACGGTTACTTCCGCCCGACGAACGACCCGGCCCGCGCCGGGTTCGACCCGTCGCGCAAACCGTTCGTCATCGCCATCCCCCCGCCCAATGTGACCGGCGAGCTGCACCTCGGGCATGCCATGTTCGTCTCCATCGAAGACCTGCTCGTGCGCTATCACCGCATGCGCGGTGTGCCCACCTTATGGGTGCCAGGCGCCGACCACGCCGGCATCGCCACCCAGCTGCAGGTGGAGCGGCTGCTCGAGCGCGAAGGGACACGGCGCGAGGCGCTCGGCCGCGAGAAATTCGTCGAGCGCGTGTGGGAGTGGAAGCGCAAGTACGGGGGCATCATCTTCGACCAGCTGCGGCGGCTGGGCGCAAGCTGCGATTGGGAGCGCGAGCGCTTCACGCTGGATGAGGGCCTCTCGCGCGCAGTGCGCGAGGCCTTCGTGCGCCTCTATGAGAAGGGGCTGATCTACCGCGGCCCGCGCCTGATCAACTGGTCGCCCGGTCTGCGCACCGCGATCTCGGATCTGGAGGTGGAGTACAGCGAGGAGCCGGGCACGCTCTACTACTTCAAGTACCGCATCAAGGGGTCATCCGACTTCATCCCGGTAGCGACCACGCGCCCGGAAACTATTCTGGGAGACACTGCGGTAGCGGTCCATCCGGAGGATGATCGCTACAAGCGCTTTGTGGGTGCAACCGCGCTGGTGCCCATCCTCGACCGCGAGATCCCGGTCATCGCCGACGAGAGCGTGATGCGGGAGTTTGCGACCGGTGCACTGAAAATTACCCCCGGGCACGATGCGACCGACTACGAGGTGGGTCAACGCCACGGGTTGAAGATTCTCTCCATCCTCGATGAAGGCGCACGCATCAACGCAACCGGCGGGCCCTACCAGGGGCTGGACCGCTTCGAGGGGCGCCGCCGGCTGTGGGACGACATGCGCCAAGCCGGCCTTGTGATCAAAGAAGAGCCGTACACGCTCAACGTCCCGCGCTCGCAGCGCGGAGGCGAGATCATCGAGCCGATGGTCTCCACCCAGTGGTTTGTTCGCATCCAGCCGCTGGCCGAGGCAGCGCTCGCCGCGGTGCGCGACGGGCGCATCCGCATCATCCCCGAGCGCTTGGAGAAGGTGTACGCCAACTGGCTCGAGAACATCCAGGATTGGTGCATCTCGCGCCAATTGTGGTGGGGCCACCGCATCCCAGTGTGGTACTGCCCGCAGGGGCACCTGACCGTCACCCGCGAGGACCCCGAGCGCTGCACGACCTGCGGTGCGGACCATCTCGAGCAGGATCCGGACGTGCTGGATACCTGGTTCTCCGCGGGCCTGTGGCCGTTCTCGACGCTGGGCTGGCCCGACCAGACGGCCGACCTGGCATACTTCTACCCGACCTCGGTGCTGGAAACGGGCTACGACATCCTGTTCTTCTGGGTCGCGCGCATGATCATGATGGGTCTCGAGTTCACCGGCCAGCCGCCCTTCCACACCGTCTACCTGCACGGGCTGGTGCGCGACGGACGCGGGCGCAAGATGTCGAAGTCGCTCGGCAACGTGCTCGACCCGCGCTGGGTGATGGACGGCGCGACACTCGAGCAGATCCGCGAGGCCGGCACGAGCAAGGAGATCGAAGAGGCCTACCCCAAGGGTCTGCCCGCGATGGGCACGGATGCTTTGCGCTTCACGATGCTGACCAGCGGCAGCCCGGGCAATGACCTCAACTTGAGCCTGGACCGAGTGGAGGCGAACCGCAACTTCGCCAACAAGCTGTGGAACGCGGGGCGCTTCGTGGTGGGCAACCTGACCGGGATATCGCC
>JAPLGX010000076.1 GCA_026389925.1 Chloroflexota bacterium | reverse complement strand
CGATACCGTGACCCTCGACTGGCAGCACAATGGCTCGTATGCCATCGACCAGTACAAGGGCGGGCCGTACAAGTACCAGGCGGAGGGGCCGGCCGGCTACCGCACGAGCTGGATCCACGATCAATTCGCGCGCCTGTCGGGTTCGCTCTTCTCACTTGGCACAGACTACTGGTGGGTTCGCTCGCGTTCGTGCGAGACGGATTCGAGCGCCTGCTGGAGCCCATGGTGGGGCGAGCGAACGGTCAATGTGGTTGCCGCCTCAGCGCTGCCGCCTGTGGTGACCGCGCCATGGAGCGACAATCTCGAAGGCAGCACCAGCAACTGGCGGATGAGCGGGCTGTGGCGGCTGGACGGCACACCGGCGCACAGCGGGCTGCACTCGTTCATGTACAACACCGGCGGCAGCTACGCCAACGGAGGCACGGCCTCCGAGGGCAACCTGACCTCCCCGCCGATCACGATCCCCACGACCGGCTACTGGATGCGCTTCTGGTACCGCTACCAGACCGAGAACAACACCCGCTTCTGGGACCAGCGCTGGGTGCAGGTTTCCATTGACGGGCAGCCCTTCGTCGACCTGTATCAGCTCTCCGACGATCTGCCCAACACGTGGCTGCAGAGCCCGCCGACGAGCCTCGCCTCCTACGCCGGGCACACCATGCGCTTCCGCTTCAACTTCGTCACGCTGGACGGCAGGCTCAACGACTACGCCGGGTGGTTCATCGACGACCTGGAGGTCAACACGGTTGCACCTCCCGCATGCGGTGATGCCCACGAGCAGAATCCGCAGCCGGGGCAAGCCACGCCGTTCACCGGCTACGGGGAGACCTACTCGGGCGACATCTGCCCCAACGGTGACGTGGACTACTACTCATTCGGCGGGCAGGCCGGTCAGCGCGTAGCGGCAACACTCACTGACCTGACAGCGCTCGACCCGCACATATCGCTCCTGGCGGAGGATGGAACCTCGCTACTCGCCGAAAGCCACGGGACGAGTGTGGCCTACGAGCTGCCGCGCACCGGGACGTATTACGTGCGCGTGCGCGAGTGGAACCATCCCTCCGACGGCAGCGCGGCCGAGGCCTACACGCTGCGCCTAGTCTCCGACAGCGACCTACCGCAGGTGACGCTCTCCACACCGGCCTCCGACGGGTTCATCGCGGCGAGCAATCCGCGCGTCGCGGCCAACGTCACCGACATGGGCGGTGTGCGGTATGTCGAATTCTTCAGTCACACGAGCGACTGGGCCCAGCCGTGGGTCAACCTGGGTGAGGACTGGAACGGCGCCGATGGATGGAGCGCGTCGATCAATCAGGCTTCGCTTCCCGAGACGCGCGGGCTGGCATTCTATGCACGCGCCTTCGACTGGGGTGGCCACTCGGGCGCGGCCGCGACCTGGAACGTGGGCAACGACCGCACGCCGCCTACGACGAGCATGACCGCGCTCGCAGGCACGCAGCCTTTCTCCTTCTTCCTCGTGCGCTGGAGCGGGTCGGATTCCTTCTCCGGCTTTGATCGCTTCGACGTGCAGGTGCAGCGCGACGGCGGCGCGTGGCAGGACTGGCTGCTGGCGCAAAGCGCGACCTCGACCGAGGCCTGGTACTACGGCGAGCTGGGGCACAGCTACGCCTTCCGCGTGCGGGGGCGGGATCTTGCGGGCAACCAGGAAGCCTATCCCGCGAGCCCCGACACCTCGAGCGCGATTGCCGCGTGCACGAC